>CAZWBN010000306.1:0-2255 GCA_964632095.1 uncultured Clostridia bacterium
TACTAATCGCTATACTCTAACCACTAAACACTATTTCGGGATAGAAAATGTTATATTACAAAACATGACTCTTCATGTGCAAAAATTGTTCTTTCTTTAGGCGTTGGTTTAATGGAAGTAATAGGCAAAATAATATTTCACTATCTGCACAAGCGTCTCTGGAATCATATTTCCTGGGGAAAGAAAAAGCATCTCCTTTCAGAAATTCCAGTTATCCGTGAATTAGATCAAAAAGATATGGAAATAATTAAGAATCGGTTGAGAGAGTTAGGATATTTAGATTAGGAAATTAAAATTATTTTTATTGTAGTAAAAAATATTAAACCTCAAAATTGATAACATCATTTTCTGGTAGAAATAGGCTGTATTGTTATTTTAATAATTAAGATTTAATTCCGTTCAATTTTTTGGGAGTCAATATGCAAAAATTATATAAGATATATAAAAAAATTTTCATAGAATTTATAGAGTATCAATAGGTGATTATTCAGAAATAGAGATTTAAAATGCCTTTTAAATTTAAAAGACTTGAAATTCCAGATGTAGTATTAATTGAACCAATTATTTTCAAGGATGGAAGAGGTCATTTTCTTGAAACTTATAAATATAGTGAATTTAAAAATAATGGAATACATGAAAATTTCATGCAAGATAACCAATCTTTCTCAAAGAAAAATGTATTAAGAGGATTACATTACCAGATTCATCCTATGGCACAGGCAAAACTCGTGAGATGCGTAAAAGGAAGAATATTTGATGTAGCAATAGATATAAGAAAAGGCTCTCCTTATTATGGAAAATGGATTGGAATTATTCTTTCCGAAGAAAATCAGAACATGCTTTATATTCCTGTAGGCTTTGCACACGGATTTTGTGTTTTAAGTAAATATGCAGTTGTTATTTATAAAGCAAGTAATGAGTATTCATCCGAGCACGAGAGAGGGATAATATGGAATGATCCAGAAATTAAAATTGAATGGCCGGTAAGAAATCCCATTCTTTCAGATAAAGATAAAGATTATCCAACTTTAAATAAAGCAGAAAACAATTTCAAATATGAGAAAAGGTAACTAAAATGCTTAAGCCTATAACCTGCGATTTTAAAAAAGCAAAAACCTTTTTAATAACAGGTGGTGCTGGCTTTATGGGAAGTGAATTTGTCAGGCGAAGATTAAAAAATAAAAATTTAAATGACAGGATAATAGTGCTTGATTTTTTAACTTATGCAGGGAACCTTGATAATCTGAAAGAATTTTTAAATGAGGAAAATATAATATTTCCTTTAGAACAAGAGACAATATTGAATGTTAAAAGATGTTGGGATAATGAGAATTTTAATTATGAAATAGAAAGAATAGATTATGATTTTGAAAGAATAAAGCGAAAGACAAAAGAATATAAAGTGAACTTAATAGGACTAAATGAATTACAAGAAAAAGTTTTAGAGATTTTGGAAAAACAAAAATTTGCTTTTGTTATAGGCAATATTATGGATAAAGAGATTACAAATATGCTTTTTAATATATCAGATATAGTTGTCCATTATGCAGCAGAAACTCATGTTGATAGATCCATAATAGATGCTGATTCCTTTATAAAAACAGATGTTTATGGAACTTATACTTTACTTGAATCCCTCCGCAAAAATAGAAATGTGGAAAGATTTATACATATTTCAACAGATGAAATCTATGGACCTGCTCCTGAAGGTATTAGTTTTAAAGAGACTGACCCTATAAATCCCAAAAATCCTTATTCTGCAAGTAAAGCTTCAGCAGATAGATTATGTTCCGCATATTATAATACTTATAAAGTCCCTATTATAATAGTTCGACCATCCAACAATTACGGTCCATATCAATATCCTGAGAAAGTGATACCATTATTTATTACCAATGCATTAGAAGACAAGCCACTTCCCTTATATGGAGATGGTAAAAATGTAAGAGATTGGCTTTATGTTGAAGATTGTTGCAGAGCAATAGATTTAGTAATTGAAAAGGGAGAAATTGGGGAAGTTTATAATGTTGGAGCTTCACAAGAAATTCAGAATATTGAAATGGCTGAGAAAATTTTGGAGATTTTAAATAAACCCAAGAATTTGATTAAATTTGTAAAAGATAGATTAGGACATGACAGAAGATATTCATTAAATTGGGATAAAATAAAAGGATTAGGCTGGAGACCGAAAACAGATTTTGAAACTGGTCTTAGGAAAACAGTGAAATGGTATAAAGAGAATCAAGAATGGTGGA
>CAZWBN010000307.1:0-2227 GCA_964632095.1 uncultured Clostridia bacterium
GGAATAGCTGGGACTTTTAATGCTCCCATTGCTGGAGCAATGTTTGCAGTTGAAATAGTTCTTGGAGAATTTGGCGTAGCAAGTTTTACTCCAATAGTTGTTGCTTCAGTCATTGCCACACTCACCACTCATTACTTTGTGGGAGATTTCGCTGCCTTTAAAGTCCCAAAATATACTTTAATCAGTGTCTGGGAAATAGGACCTTATATTTTACTTGGTTTGATAAGCGGTTTAGTTGCCATTCTTTTCATAAAATTGCTTTATATGTCAGAGGAGAAATGGGATAAATTGAAACTTCCTGATTTTTTAAAACCAGCACTTGGAGGTCTAATTATTGGATTTATAGGGTTAAAGTTTCCTCATATTTTTGGAGTGGGTTACGAAAGTATTGATAAAGCCCTTTATAATCAAATTCCATTTATTTTTGCTTTTCTTTTGATTTTCATAAAAATAATTTCAACTTCCTTTACCTTGGGCTCAGGAGGCTCAGGAGGAGTTTTTGCTCCTTCCCTGTTTATGGGTGCAATGACTGGAAATTTTATTGGACAAATTTTCCATCATTATTTTCCGAATGTTATTTCTCCTCCTGGCGCTTATGCACTTGTTGGAATGGGAGCAGTTGTTGCTGCTGCGACTCATGCTCCTATAACTGCAATTATTATCATTTTTGAATTAACAAATGATTATAAAATTATTCTTCCTTTAATGCTCACATGTATAATAAGTTCTTTCATCACGATTAATTTAAAGGAAGAGTCGATTTATACTCTTAAATTAAAACATAAAGGAATAATTTTTAAAGAGGGAAAGGAAATAAATATTTTAAGATCTCTCTTTGTCAAGGATATTCTTTCTCAAGACTACAAAACTTTCTTGAATACTCAGAATATCGGGGAAATAATTGACCATGCTATAAGTGGAAGATATTCTGTATTCCATGTAGTTAATAAAAATAATGAATTATGTGGTGTGATTACCTTGAATCAACTTAAAAGTGGTATTTATCAGAAGGACTTAATTGATTCGCTTGTAATTGCAGAGGATATTGCTATTCCCGAAATTGCTCTCGACTATAATGATAATTTAGAAAAAGCAATGGAACTTTTTGGAAAACACGATTTAGAGGAGATTCCAGTGACAAAAAATGGAAAGTTTGTGGGAGTTGTGAAGAGAAGGGATTTAATTGAAGCTTACAATAATGAAATAACCAAAAGAGAAGCAATTCAGGGACTAATCAGTAAATTGAAATTTACTCATGAAACAAAATCAATAGAGATAGGACACGGGATTGTAATTGAAGAGATAAATTCTCTTCCTTGGTTTTGGAATAAAACTTTAAGAGATTTAAATTTAAAAGCAAAATATGGGATTGAAGTTATTTTGATAAAGAGAAAATATCCACCTCTTACCATTCCTCTTCCTTCAAGTAATGAAATTATAAAGAAAGGAGATGTATTAATTTTAGCGGGGTCAAGAGAGAATATTAATAAGTTGTTAACTAACCCTTCAAAATTCTTTTGACTAAAGAAAGTAATTCTTTAATTTTAAATGGCTTGATTAGGAAGTTTATTCTTTCCCCTCTTAAGAACTCTATTGTTTCATGTCCGAGGACATCACCAGAAGTTAAAATAACTTTTTTCGGGTCAATCAATTTTTCTTCCTTTATTTTCTGATAAAGACTTTTTCCATTTAAATGAGGCATTTTTATATCGGAAATAACTAAATCATAATCTTTCTCTTTCAATAGATTATACCCTTCAGTTCCATCTCTTGCTATTTCTACTTCAAAATTATTTGATTTTAGAATATCACTAAATAAAGAAGCTACACCCTTCTCGTCTTCTATAATTAAAGCCTTCTTTTTTTTCATTATTGCCTCCTCTTTTTCTCGAAGAAAGGCAACACAATTGTAAACGCTGCACCTTTGCCTTCCTTACTCGAGGCAAAAATGTTGCCATTGTGTTCTCTGATTATTTTTTGGACTATGCTTAAACCGAGACCAGTTCCTTTTTTAAGTCCTCTTTTAGTTGTAAAAAAAGGAAGGAATATTTTTCCAAGATTTTCCTTAGAAATACCAGGACCATTATCTGAAATTTCTATAATTGCTTTTTCGTCTTCTTTTTTTGTTTTTACTCTGATTTCTCTTTCACCCCTTTTATTTAAAAGAGCTTCATGAGCATTAATCAGTAAATTTAAAATCGCCTGTTGAATTCTATGTTCATTAATT
>CAZWBN010000308.1:0-2199 GCA_964632095.1 uncultured Clostridia bacterium
AATTCTTAAAAGATTCAGTATTCATATTTGGCTTATAATAGTGTGGAGTTTTGATCAGAAAGGCATCCACTCGATAATTAGCCAGTCTTTTAATTAATCTTATCGTCTCTTTCAAAGATTCACGACCTGCGCCCACTATTATTTTTTTATTATTTGGGGTACATTTTTCAAAAATCTCCACCACCTTTTCGCACTCTTCACTGGATAGATAAACATTTTCTCCAGTTGAACCGAGAGCAACATAGCCAGCCAGATTAAATTCATTATATTTTTTAATATTCCTTTCAAGATTTATTAGGTCCAAGTCTTCATTTGAATGAAATGGTGTTGTAAGGGGAGGAAATATTCCTTCCAGTTTTAATTTCATTTTTTTTCTCCTTGATTTAATATGATTTAATATTTAATCCTTAACTTAGAATATTTATAATATTATTGTGATTTAATCAACAGATGAGAAAAAAAATAATTTTTTTATTTATTTTGATATTTTTGTTTCATCCAGATTTAAAAGCCGAGAATCCAGTTCTTAAATTAAACAAGCTTGAGCTAAGGCTTTTTATTTTTCCAGAAAAACACTTTCTCAAAGGCAATGCTTTATTAACAATTTATTCAAATATTGATAATTTAAAGGCTTTCAGTTTCTATATATCGCCACAACTTAAAATTACAAAAATTGTTAATGAAGGAGGAAATTTTCTTGTGTTTTCCCAGAACAGAGTAGAAGATATTTTCCCCAATTCAAAGACAAGTTTGGTAATTGTTAATCTGGAAAAGGATTTACTAAAAGGGAAAAGTACAACGATAAATATTTACTATGAGGGATATTTTTATACACCATCCAAATACAATTCAGAAAAGAAACGCTATGAGAGAGTTCTTTCAGGTGTTACTGAAAAAGTTGTCTGGCTTCGCCCCACCCAGTTATGGTATCCCTATATTAAAAATAATTTCATGAAAATAAGGATTAATGTCAGTGTGCCTGAAAATTGGTTAGTTCTGACAAATGGAGAATTGATTAAAAAGGAAAAACTAAAAGGAAAAACAAATTTTATTTACGAAGATAAAAGAGTGGGGAGTTTAGATATATTTTTATTTGCTGGTCCCTATCTTTCAAAAACTATTAAAATAAATGTATTTAGAATTACTTCTTATCTTCTTCCCCATCATAAAAGTCTTATTGATATCTATAATCAGAAAACAGCAGAGATAATAAATTTTTATACTAAAAAATTTGGCTTGCCAAATATCAAAAATGTCAAGATGATAGAAATTGGTTCAGAATACGGGACAGGAACCTCATGTCCCTTTGGATATGCTATAGCTTCACATTTAATTACAAAGCACTGTCCAATTATTGCACATGAGATTGCTCATCTCTGGTGGGGGGAAACAGTATTAGATAATTTAGGTCCAGACACTTGGCTAAGAGAAGGGCTAGCAACTTTTTCCGAGAAGTATTATATGGTCGAAACTTATCGAAATTTAGATATAAGAAGGAGAATTCTTTTTGATTTTCTTTTCAGAGCGATCTCTCACGAAAATCCTGAAACTCCTTCTGTCTTGGAAGCTGGAGAGAAAGAGTTAGCGCACAGATACCTTGTTTATGAGAAGCCAGCATATATGCTTAATACCTTAAAATATCTATTGGGGGAGGAGACTTTTCTAAAGGTTATAAGAACTTATCTCAATAGATTTAGAGGCAAAATAGCAACTACTTCTGATTTTATTAAAGTAGTTAATTCAATATCCTCTCAAAACATGGAATGGTTTTTTAATTATTACTTAAAAGGAAAAAGGGTTCCTCGATACAGGCTGAAATTTGAAATTAATGGGAAAAATTTGAATGGAGTAATTTACCAGGATTTTGTTCCCAGTAATTTCTTAATGCCTGTTGATATATTAATAAAAACAAATAAAAGAGAAATGTTGCACAAGGCTTTGATTAAAGGGGAAAAAGGGAGATTTAACCTGGAATTGAAAGAGAATGAGAAAGTAGAAAGGGTAATTGTAGACCCAGATTTAAATATTTTAGCGGTTCACGAGGAACTTGAGGCAGTATGGAGAGCAAGAGAGTTGAGAATTTTGGCAAAGAAGAATAGAAATTTTAAAAAAATTGAAGAGGAGTTATTATTTCTTCTTAAAAAATATCCTGAGAATACTTATATTCTTCATGAAATTGCACAATTTTATTTAATGCAG
>CAZWBN010000309.1:0-2195 GCA_964632095.1 uncultured Clostridia bacterium
TTATAGAGGCTGTCCGGGGTCCAATAATATAACCAACTCCAAGAAGCTCGGGAGAAAGTTCCCCCGTTATTGTAGCCCCTCTGTACCACTTGGGATGCCATGAAGGAATCTCCTTCCAGAATTTAAGCACTCCCATTAATATTTTATAAACAAAACCAATAGTTGCGCCCACAAAAACATTTACTGCTTGTAAGCCACCTTTTTCCCCACTTTTCAAAACTTCAGCGCATGCGATTGACTCAGGATAGGGGAGAACTCCATGTTCTCGCTCAATTAGATAGCTTCTAAGCGGAATTAGAAAGCATACTCCGAGTAATCCTCCGGCAAGAGCAATAAGAAAAATTCTCAATATATCAAGAGGAAAGCCAAGAAAAATCAGAGCAGGCAGGGTAAAAATTACTCCTGCTGCAACTGATTCCCCTGCTGCACCCACTGTCTGGACAGTGTTGTTCTCAAGTATCGTTGCTTTTTTCGATGTCAGACCAAGTTTATAAAAAAGTCCAAACAGGGAAAGAGATATAACTGCGATTGGAATCTGTGGGCTGATAGTCATTCCCACTTTAAGACCTAAATATACAGTCACTGCTCCAAAAATAAGACCTAATATTATTCCTGTTATAACAGCTCTGAATGTAAATTCAGGAATAATTGTTTCAGGAGAAATAAAAGGTTTAAATTCTATTCTTTGTTTATTCATCTCTCCCTCACTTTAAAGTTTTGAAAAAACCAGTTTACATCCGTCTTTATTTAAGATAAAGATTGAAAAGTGAGTATAAAACACAATTTCTCTCGTGAGACAAAATTCTCAAAATGAAAAATTTTTACTTAATTTTTTTAAGTTATATTACTCGATTGGCTCGAAATTTAAAATAATCCATCTTCCACGATGGGTTGTGTTTGTTGCCGGGTCTTTTAGAATATATCTTCTAAAATTTACTTTATATTTTTTTACTCCCTCTTCCAGTGTATCTATTTCTACAATTACTTCTTTTTTATGAATTTCCCCTGTCATTTCTCTAATATTCGGAAACTCCCCTAATACAGAAAAATTTGTTATTTTCTCTTCTCTTTCCGCAGCTTCTTTTGCCGTATTGTATTCTTTTAATAGCTGTTTATGAGCTTCATATTCTTTGTCATAAGCTGCCTGTCGTTCAGCAACTTTTCTTCGAGCAGCTCTTCTTGCTCTCGCTGTTCGGGCAAAATCAAGTTCCATTTTAGCTTCATCCAACGCATCCTTCAAATCAAGAACAATCCCGGTATGTTCGTTAAGCTTATTCTTTGCTTCTTTTTCTTTTTTATCCAGTTCAGGAAGAATCACAGGCTCTACTATTTCCTCGCCTATGCTCACAATTTTCCAGCTCTTAAATTGAGGAGAAATTGGCTCTAAAGCCATTGAACCCATGGTATCTGTGTCATTTAATCTTACAGCGTGAAAATATCTCTTTAATAAATTTTCTTCTGGTTTTCCTGCACAACCTGCCAGATATAAAATTAAACTAACCAGAAAAAGGAAATAAATAAATTTTTTTGTCATTAAATTCCTCCTTTTATAAATTGGGTTTATATTCGTAAAATTTTAAATCTTTTTCTATGTAATAAGCCAGATTTAAAATTTTTCCCTCTTCAAAATAATTACCTATAATTTGCAATCCTACTGGAAGATTTTCCTTTGTAAAACCTATTGGAACTGATAGAGCTGGAATACCTGCAAGATTGGCTGTCACAGTAAAGATATCAGAAAGATACATTGAAATAGGGTCTAATTTTTCTCCGAATTTAAAAGCTGGTTCAGGGGTAACTGGTGAGATAATTAAATCTACTTTATTAAAAGCTTCTTTGAATTCTTTTGCTATTAAAGCTCTTGTTTTTATTGCTTTTAGATAATAATCCTCGTAATAACCTGAACTTAGAGCAAAGGTTCCAAGTATAATTCTTCTTTTTACTTCTTGCCCAAAACCAGAAGTCCTCGTTTTGGTATATAACTCCTTTAAATTTTTATAATTCGAAATTCTATAGCCATATCTTATCCCATCATAGCGGGCTAAATTTGAGCTTGCTTCCGAGGGTGCAATTACATAATAACTTGGCAGAGCATATTCCCAATAAGCGAAATTAATTTCTCTTAAACCTATCCCATCTCTCTCTAATCTGTGGAGAATCCCATTATATAATTCTCGAATTTGAGAGTCAACATT
>CAZWBN010000310.1:0-2158 GCA_964632095.1 uncultured Clostridia bacterium
GGATAGAAAATGTTATAATGCAAGACTTGATCCCTTTAACCCTTTGACAATTTACATTTTACCTTTAACCAATTACTAAAAGTATTGGTCAAGATTGTTCATATTTAGGAAAGATTTTCCTTATAAGGGTTATGAAGTTTGTTTATTCATATAAACAATGGAAAATAAAATTGTTGTATTGATAGGTCTGTCCTGATTAAGAAAACCCCAATTTTAGATAAATAGTGGCTTTTTGACTTAAATTTTGGGAAATGCTATTATACCCTCAGTGAGGTAAGATAATGCAAGCGGTAAAGAACTTAGAACCTTCAGAATACATTTTAGCAGTGCTCTCGAATGAAGAAAGGTTAGAAATAGCTCTTAAAATTGCCCGAGAAGCTTTCAAGCAGACTACACTAAGTGCAAAGGATATTGAATTAGCAATAAAAAAAATAAGAAGAAAACTTTATGAAGAAAAAAAGAAAGTTAAGAGTAGTAGTTGATACAGGAATTCTTATTTCAGCTTTCGTATTTGGAGGCATTCCAAAAAAACTTTTAAGACATTTGAGTAAAGAAGCTGAAATTTGTGTCTCACCTGAGATTTTAGAAGAATATCGAAGAGTTCCGTTAGAGCTTGAAAGGAATGGAAAGATAAATCGCGAACAATTGAGAATTCTGATCGCGGGAATTGCTGCTTTCGTGTCAAATGCTAAATTAATATACCCCAAAAAAGAAGTTTCAATTTGTCGAGACCAGGAAGATAATATGATTTTAGAGTGTTGTTTAGCTGCAAAAGCGGATTATCTTATCACAGGTGATAAAGACCTTTTGGAAATTAACCCAAATTCATTGAAATTCGTAGGTTTGGAAAAATTAAAAATTTTAAATCCTCGAGATTATCTCTCCTTGAGCAAATATTAACCATTTAAATATTAGTTGAAAGCCTCTAACTCAAAAGTTAAAAACAAATTCGTTGAGTTCATTGAATTTGTTGAATTTCTTGAATTTAACGATTTCCGTTTTTCGATTTTCAGTTTCCGAATTATGGTTTTCGGTTTTCGTTTTCCGATTTCCGAAACAATAGCATTTTAAATTAGAAATTATGAATGCCGAATGTTAACTAATCATGTTTTTCCTTGTAAACTATAAATTGTTTATGCTCAAGTAATTTGATACAGTTTCAATAGGAGAAATTGGATGTCAGAAAGAATAGATATTATCAGTGAAAATGACATTCTAAAAGTGCTGAGGAATTATTTAGGGGGAGAAAAAGATGTTGTATTTGCATTTCTCTTTGGTTCATCTACCGGAGGGAAAATTCGTAAAGAAGGCGATATAGATATAGCAATATACTTTACACCTGAAAAAGACATAGAATGGGAGGCTTTTGGAAAGAGATATGAGGGCGAAAACAGAATTGCTCTTGAAATAGAACGACTTTTGAAAAAGGACATTGATCTCATAGTTCTCAACAGAGCAAGGGCGGTTCTCGCTGATGAAATTTTAAGAAATGGAAAACCAATAATTATAAAAGACATGAGAATATTTTTGAGTTTTTTATGTATTATAACCGATGAATCCGAATATGTTAGAGAAAGCATAATTTCCCATTACATGGAGAGAAAAGTTGAATCAATCGGATAAAGCTAAAATTATTCCTCATGTTGAATATCTGGAAAAAGAGCTCTCCTTCCTTCAAGAATACCAGAAAGAGATAGACTGGAAGGTTTATCAGTCCAATAGAAGTAAAAGATTGGAAGTAGAAAGATGGGTCGAATGTATTATAAATGCAATACTTGACATCTCAAAGATGTTCTTGGTTATAAAAGGTGAGTCAATTCCAGAGACTTCTCGAGAGGTGTTATTTTTAATAGCCTCTCGTATATACAGTAAAGAGGAAGAAGCAGAGGTGTTTTCGGAACTTGCTAAAATAAGAAATACACTGGCGCATCGTTACCTTGACATTAAATGGCAGGATATAAAAAGGTTCTTTCATATTGCACCAGATTTAATTCCACCCTTTATGAACTATATCAAGAACGAACTGGAAAAATAGCATCATTTATTTCTAATTAGTTATTCGATGATAAAATCAAATATCAAGATTGATTTATTGAATTTATTGAATCACAAATTAGTCCAAAGTCCCAGGTCACTAGTCAAAGAACTAATTTCTTGA
>CAZWBN010000311.1:0-2144 GCA_964632095.1 uncultured Clostridia bacterium
TTTATCCCCGCTAAGCTTTTATCATGAAATAAAATTTATGTCAATTAGAAATTGACAACATAGTATATCCAATTTATAATCTTCAAAAGTTTAAAGTTAGGAGGGAAGGATGGCGGAGGAAAGAGAGAGAGGAACCTGGGGGTCAAAAATTGCTTTTATTTTAGCTGCTTCTGGTTCAGCTATTGGTCTGGGTAATATATGGCGTTTTCCTATGATAACCGGCAAAAGTGGAGGAGCAATCTTTGTTTTTATTTATATTCTGGCTGTAATTTTTATAGGTTTTACGGTCCTTCTGGGGGAAATAACAATTGGGCGTTTTTCTCAAAGGAATCCAGTAGGAGCTTTTAAATTCATAAAACCTGGCACAAAATGGAGTTTGGTTGGTTATTTAGGGGTTTTAACAGGAGTCTTCATTCTTTCCTATTATGCAGTTATAGCTGGTTGGACCGTGGGTTATTTTGTAAAATTTTTGACAGGTGCATTTAAGGGCGAAATAACAGCTGATATTACCAATAAAATTTTTTCCCAGTTTACTTCAAATCCCGTAACCGTTCTCATTTACTTTTTTATTATTATAGGCATAACAACTTACATTATCTCAAGGGGTGTAAAAGGTGGAATAGAGAGATGGAGTAAAATTTTAATGCCTGTATTATTTATACTTATAATTCTCCTCGCTATAAGGGCGATTACTTTACCAGGAGCAGAGAAGGGACTTCTTTTCTATCTTAAACCAGATTTCTCTAAACTCAATGGAAAGATTCTTCTTTTTGCAATAGGACAGGCTTTTTTCTCTCTCAGCCTGGGAATGGGAACAATGATTACTTATGGAAGTTATATTTCAAAATCTGATAATCTGGTGACTTCAGCCGGGTGGGTAGCTTTTTCGGATACTTTGATAGCTTTGCTCGCTGGATTCATTATTTTCCCAACTTTATTTGCTATTCCTGGAATTTCACCGGGCGAGGGGGCTGGACTTGTATTCAAAGTTTTACCTCTTGTATTTTCTAAGCTTCCAGGGGGAATAATTTTTGGCACCCTCTTTTTTCTGCTTTTGACTATTGCTGCTCTAACTTCTACTATTTCCCTTCTCGAAGTCCCTGTGGCTTATCTTGTGGATGAAAAAAACTGGCCAAGGAGCCGTGCTGCGTTGCTTACAGGATTAATTGCTTTTTTACTCGGCATTCCATCTGCTTTATCCACGGGTGCAATTTCTTTCTTTACGAAAATTAATTTTCTCAGCTGGATTGATTTCCTTTTCGGAAACATTTCTCTTGCAGTAGGGGCTTTGCTGATTTGTATTTTTATTGGATGGATTTGGGGAGTTAAAAATGCTTCTAAAGAAGTGGAGGTAGGAAATCCTTCATTTAAAATTAAAAATTTATGGGCTTTCTCAGTCAGATTTCTTTCCCCTCTGGCAATTTTAATTATATTAATTTTTATAAGAACAATCGTTGGTTAAGGAGTAATAAAATGATTAAAAGATTTATAACAGGATTAATTATTTTATTAATTCTATGTTCTTATAATTTATACTCCTCTGACATAATAGGAAAAGTAATCAATTCTGAAACGGGTAAACCCTATACGAAGGGAAATATTCTTCTTCTGCCACTTGGTAAGGAAAAATATATTAAAACCGAAATAGATAAAAGTGGGAATTTTATTTATCGAGAACTTGAACCTGGAAAATATATTATTAAGATGGATCTCTACGGGCTTACTCCAATTGAGAAAGAAATTGAAGTTCCCGAAGGGCAGTTAAACATTACTCTTCCAATCAGGCTTTCCTTATTAGACAAAACCTTGGTTTTTATCCGTGAGCTCAGCGATTTCATGTGGGGTTTCTGGATGTTGGTGCTTCTCCTTGGAACAGGCATTCTTCTTACCTTTCTTACCCGTTTTATACAGATAAGAAGGCTTTTACTTTCATTGAAAATGGTTTTAAGAGGTGCTACCGGGAAGGAAAAATACGAAAGAGGCGAAGGGGATATTTCTCCTTATGCTGCATTAATGACTGCCTTGGCTGCAACAGTTGGAAATGGGAACATAGCTGGAGTAGCAACTGCAATTGCAACTGGAGGACCTGGTGCTCCTGTGTGGATGTGGATTGCAGGGTTTTTTGGAATGGCTACAAAATATGC
>CAZWBN010000312.1:0-2133 GCA_964632095.1 uncultured Clostridia bacterium
ATGTTCCTTCGTCTTTAATTCATCAAATAATTCTGGTGGAGTCGAATTATAATCCCAATGCAGTTTCTCCAAAAGGAGCCATAGGTCTAATGCAGTTAATGCCTGAAACAGCAGAACAATATGGAGTTGAAGATCCGTTTGACCCAATTCAGAATATAGAGGGAGGAGTTAAGTATTTAAAGGACCTTATAAAGCTTTATAAGGGCAAAACTGATTTAGTCCTCGCTGCATACAATGCTGGACAGGAGGCTGTTAAAAAATATGGCGGAATACCTCCCTTTCCTGAGACAAGAAGATACATAGAAAAGGTAAAAAGGGCGTATAATAGACATTATATACCGACTAAACTCAGGATATATCGATATTATGATTTGGAAGGCAGGCTTGTTATTTCAAATAAACCACCTCTTCCTGGAAAATACAGAGGAAAAATAGAAGTTATTAAATAAAATAGCTTTAAATTTATTTTAAACAACTTTTGTTTTCAGAATTTTGATTTTCTGCTTCCTGCACTTTATTTTTCAGAAAGAATGAGGTGAAGTTCTAATCTTTAAACTAAGCGGAATAATCTCAAATTCCGCGGGTAAAATTCCAGGTTGTTCACCATCCAGTTCCAGAAGAACCCTTTCGTCCTCTTTGCATTCCACCTTTATTTTCTTACCCCTGATTAATTTAACTTTTGGATGGGTAAGATGTGTTCCCGAAAATACTTTCCATCCATGTCTTAAAAATTCAAAAAATGTAAAGCCCTTGACTACTATAAGGTCAAAAAACCCATCATTTAAACGTGCTTCTGGAGCAATTTTCATTCCTCCCCCAAATATTTTTCCATTCGCCACAGCTCCAATTAGATATTCTTCCTCGGGTAATTCTTTTTTATCTACGGATATTTTCAATTTCTTATTCTTGTATTTTATCATCGTAAATATTAATTCTTTTAGATAGGAACTTGCTTTCCTTTCCATTCTTTTTTCATTAACTCTTTTTACAACTTCTCCTCCAAGTCCAAAATCCGCAACATTTAAAAAATAACGCTCAACTTTACTTCCAAAATGATCCTTGAAAATTACTTTTCCAATATCAATTAAAGATGGTTTTCCGCTTTTGATTATCTCAAGGGCGTTTTTTATCTTTTTTGGGATATTAAGACTCCTTATAAAATCGCATCCTGTCCCTGAAGGAATTATGCCCATGGTTGCTTCAGGATTAATTATTTTATTTTCCTCGAAAAATCCATTGGCAATTTCATTTAGGGTACCATCTCCTCCCACACCAACTATAAAATTGAAACCTTCCTTAATTGATTCCCTTGTGAGTTCTATTGCCTGTAAAGGCTTTTCAGTGAATTCATATTTAAATTCTTTTAAATAATATTTAAGTGCTTCTTTTATCTTTTTCCATCGACCGGCGGTTTTTCCCCTGTCAGACTGAGGGTTTACAATTATTCTTGTTTTCATTCTTGAGAAAGATTTTATTAATATCATTTTGTTTTATTTTCTTGCTCTTTATTTGGTTCTGACGGAGGAGTAGGGGGTGTTTCAGGAGTGGTTTTTTTCTTACCAAAAAGTGAAGTTCCAATAATTCCCCCTAATGCACCGAAAAGGGCATAAATTATAACAGATATAACCAGACCGAGCATGAACATTGGCAAAGAAAATTCAGCTCCTCTTTTTAGCCATAGATTCATATCCTGAGGAAATTCGCCTCCATATTCAGGCAATCTTTCTAAAAAACGAGCTACAATTTGCTGATTGAGAGCACGAAAAGGCAGATTAATTAAAGAGGAGATTATTGCTCCTATTATTCCCGAGAACATTCCAACTATTGCACCATCTCCTGCTTTTAAGCTAATTTTTGCCTCTTTTGATAAAAGGTATGCAGCAAATATTGCTCCCACAATAACCCAAAGACAGCAGAAGCAATTTCCAAGTTGAATGACTGGAAGCCCTGACAACAAGCCAATAATTAATCCTCCTATCAAAGCGGGTTTAAACATATCTGGCTTTTGATTATTCATAGTTATCCTCCCAAATTAGTTTAAAAAGAAATTAGAAATTGGAAATTTTATTTCTGCAAAATCCATTATCCCGGATATTAAATAAAAAGGGAGAATTATTCCAAAAATAAATCCGG
>CAZWBN010000313.1:0-2132 GCA_964632095.1 uncultured Clostridia bacterium
AAAAGCTAAAAACTACAACTTAAAATTAAAAACAAAATCGGAAATTTATAATTTATTTCTTTTCTGGTTCAGGTTTTAATTTATTGTATTCGACAAGCAATCTTAGATACCACTCTGGAAATTTCAGTGGCTTTCTCTTTCTTGTTTTTACATCATAGATCCATAAATGATTGTATTTAACGAGTAACTGGTCTCCAAGTTCCCACCATGCATTAATAACATTATTTGCATTATTTATACAGAAATCGGTTAGAAAGTCTCTTGCCTTTTCAGGGTCTTTTTTGTAGAGCTCAAGAGCGATTCTGTCAATTATGGGAATCCACTTTAGGGCTGCTCCTTCCCATTTTTCCTGAGCTTTTCTTACATCCTGAATCGCCAGAGAATAGAGAACCTGAGTATGGAAGTCAACATAATCAAAAGCCCAGCGAGCTGATTTCCTATCAAAAGTCCAGTGATCCCCGATTTTAAAGGAATCTGGGATTCTCTTAACACCTGCATAAAAAGGCATGTAACAGGAAGTATCCTGAGCTCCAAAAGCTATCCATACAATTCCTCCTATTGGATTGGGCAACCAGCCTCTGCTTTGAGTAATTGTAACATATTCTGCACGATTTACACTGATCGGACGCGGTAATCTGTATCTTTTCCCATCAAGTTCAAATCCATAAGGCAGAAAATTTGGATTGGCAAAAGGTCCTCCCTGCAAACCCTTTGCTGGGTCAAATTGAGTTCCATTGTATTTGTCTCGAGTTAAAGCCATAACATCCTTAACTGATAATTTTTTATCCGGTTTAACGGAAAAAGGAAGCTCCATATTTGGTGTATCAGGACTGAAGTTTTTAGAAGGTGCAACAAGGCTGAAAAATCTCCACAGCCTTGCTCTTGCACCATTTGTGCTCACTGCACTGCCTTCCTTCGGACAATATGCTTTTTTCCAGTTAAAGGGCTCACCACTCTTTGGGTCCCAGTACCCGTGTTCAACCGCATACGAAATTACATTTGATGACGCCATAAAATAATCTGGGTTACTTAAATCTATCTCACCTATTCTCGACTCATTTGGGCAGACACTTACATGGTCATCAGGAACTCTCTGAGCACACCATATAGCTCCTGGTTTTCCGCTTTCAGGAGTCCATAGTGGTCCAACAGGCATTATTTCAAAAATCCATACTTCATTGGGGTCTGCAACTGCAAGCATTTCTCCTGTATCAGTGTATCCGTATCCATATTTCTCAGCAAGAGAACCCATGAGTTTTATCGCTTCTCTTGCTGTTTTGCATCTTTCCATTGCAAGAATCGTCAGCATTGTTATATCGAACTTTGGAGTTGGAGTCCTATTCTCCATCTCTTTTCTACAGCCAATTGTTGATTCACCAATTGCGAGTTGCTGGTCATTCATATACCCAAATACACCATGCACATATCCATAGGTATGAGGAACCTGTGGAATTTCAAGACCTGTGAAATTTTTCTCAACAACATCCCATTTTAATCCCTTTTCAGGAGGCAATGACTTGAACTGGTCTATATGATAGATTTTTCTTTTTTCACCCGGTTTGTGGTCTGCAGGAGGAATATATCTCCATGTCCAATCACATACTCCACAATCACATGTATGAGTGGTCATAACCGAACCATCTACTGAGGCATCCTTTCCAACTATAATTACTGTGCAACCTTTTCTCTGAGGTATCCAGTCTTCTGAATCACAATTCTCACATTCGGGAGAGGTAAAAACAAAAAATGAAACCAATGTAATCCCCAGAATTAAAATGACAATTGAGGAAAGAAGCTTCTTAAAATTCATGTTTTCCCCCTCTATTTATTATTTTTAAAATACTCATTATGCATAACTGCTTTAACACATATTATAATTATTGTCAATAATGGCTCTTCCATAAAAAAGTTTGTCAAGTTTTATATTTTTAAACCCTCCTTTCTAAAATTCATTCCCAAATTCTTACCTAAGGGTTTTTCCACTCTTCTATTGGCGCTTCCTTGAGAGGCGCAAGGTATTTTCATTTGGGAAACCAGGCTACTCAACCTATAATACTACCCTAAAAGGGTGAAAGAGCCTCACAGGAGCTCACCTATAATGAAAAGTGGGGAAAAATGAGAGAGGAGTGGCA
>CAZWBN010000314.1:0-2128 GCA_964632095.1 uncultured Clostridia bacterium
AAGTTCATTCTTACCTATGAGAATGCATTATCTTTCAAAAAAAGTCAAGCTGATTGTTCAATTAGCTGTTTATAATCTGAAATATTTATGTTAATATAAGGAAAATAGAAAATAAAGAAATAACAGGTAGATTTAATGAATTTAAACATAAAAACACACATAAACGATTTCCAGTTTCCGTTTTTCGGTTTCCGATTTCCGATTTTCGCTTTTTAATTTTCAAAGGAGGTGTTTTAAATGAGGGACAATTTTTCCCAAATCAAATTCAAAATGCCGAGAATCTCTGGAAAAACGATTAAATCAGTAATTGGTGTGATTATAATTGTCATTTTATTGTTCGGTTCCATCTATCAGGTGAGCCCGGAAGAAGTGGGAGTAATACTCCGTTTTGGTAAATATGTTAAAACAACAGGTCCAGGACTCCATTTTAAATTTCCCCTCGGGATTGAGAAGGTAATCAAAGTCCCTGTTCAACGCCAGCTCAAGATGGAATTCGGGTTTAGAACTGTAAAGCCTGGAGTAAAAACAGAATATATTGTCACACCTGAAGCTGAGAAAGAGGCTGTTATGTTAACCGGGGATTTAAATGTAGTGGTTGTCGAATGGATAGTTCAGTATAAAATCAAAAACCCCTATAACTATTTATTCAAAATGCGAAATGTGGAAGAGACTTTTCGCTATATGAATGAAGCTGTTGTAAGAAAAATAGTGGGTGACCATTCAGTAGATGAAGTTCTAACCATCGGGAGAGCAAAAATAGCAAGTGAAGCAAAAGAGGAATTACAGAAGCTATGTGACATGTATGAAATTGGAATTGAGGTAAGCCAGCTTATATTGCAGGATGTAAATCCACCAGACCCTGTTAAGCCTTCCTTTAATGAAGTTAATGAGGCTCTTCAGGAAAAAGAAAGAAAAATAAATGAAGCATGGGCAGAATATAACCAGGAGATTCCTAAAGCAAGGGGAGAAGCTGAACAAATGATAAGAGCAGCTGAAGGTTATGCTACAGAAAGAATAAATAAAGCAATGGGAGATGCAAAAAGATTTGTTGAAATTTATAGGGAATATTCGCGTGCTCCTGAGATAACACGCAGACGGTTATATCTCGAAGCTATTGAAGAAGTTCTTCCTGAATTAAGAAAGAAAATAATTATTGATGAGAAATTAAAGAATTTGATTCCCCTTTTAGATTTGAAAGAGGAGGTAAAAAAAGATGAATAAGATGATGAGAAATATAGTAATATTAATCGCGTTTATTATTATAGTTATTATTTTAAGCGATGCTCTTTATATAGTCTCTGAAGCCAAGCAGGTCATAATTACACAGTTTGGAGAGCCAATTGGTGGACCTATTACAACTCCTGGTCTTCATGTGAAAATTCCATTTATTCAAAAAACCCACTATTTCGAGAAGAGATGGTTAGAATGGGATGGAGATGCCAATCAAATTCCAACAAAAGATAAAAAATATATTTGGGTTGATACCTATGCAAGATGGAGGATAAGCGACCCCCTTAAATTCTTTCAAAGAGTTAGAGACGAAAGAGGAGCACAATCCAGATTAGATGATATTATAGATGGGGAGACAAGGAATGCAGTTGCCAATTTTGATTTAATAGAAATTGTGCGTTCTACAAATCGAGAATTTGAATTAACAGAAGAATCTTCAATTCTTGATATTAAAACCGCAATTCCAAAAATTAAAACAGGAAGAGAAAAAATTGCCAGGCTAATTCTTGAAAGAGCCTCAAAAATTACACCTGAGTTTGGGGTGGAGCTTAAAGATGTCAGATTTAAGAGGGTAAATTATGTTGAAGAAGTCCAGAGAAAAGTCTTTGATAGAATGATAGCGGAGAGAAAACGAATAGCAGCTAAATATCGCTCAGAAGGTGATGGAAAAAGTGCAGAAATAAGAGGACAGAAAGAAAGAGAATTAAAGAGAATTCTGTCTGAAGCCTATCGGAAAGTTCAAGAGATTAAAGGAAAAGCAGATGCTGAAGCAATAAAAATTTATGCAAAAGCTTACAATTTAGACCCGGAATTCTATCAATTTATGAAAACTCTGGAAATATACAAAAAGACTCTAAAAGAGAACACATGGCTCCTTCTTTCAACAGAAAGTGAATTC
>CAZWBN010000315.1:0-2124 GCA_964632095.1 uncultured Clostridia bacterium
TTCCCTCTCCCCATAACATTTGTTAGATTTAATTCCTTTTATTTTATTTATAACTTCATCTATTAAATCCTGAGGTGTTGAAGCCCCTGCTGAAATTCCTATTTCCTCATATGAATCTACCATCTCTGGTTTTATATCATTTGCATTCTCAATAAAATAGGTTTTAGGTTGAATCTCCTTTGCTATTTTGAACAATTTATTGGTATTAGAGCTCTTCTTGTCTCCCACAATGAACATTATATCAACTTCAGAAGCAAGCTTTGAAGTAGATTTCTGCCTAATTCTGGTAGAATCGCATATTGTATTTAGAACCCTTAACTCATTTGTAATATCAATGAACTTGGATACAATCTCTTTAAAAAAATTAATATCCTGGGTGGATTGAGCGATTATTGCTCGTTTTGACTTTTTCTTTAAATTTTTAATTTCTTGAAGATTATTGATTATAATCCCCTCTCCATTTGTGTATCCGATTAAAGCTCTAATTTCAGGATGATTCGGGTCTCCAGCTATAATTAACTCATAGCCACTATCAACAATTTTTTTGGCGAGTCTCTGAATTCTCTTAACAAAAGGGCATGTAGCATCAATTATTTCAACCTCTTTCTTCCTTAATTCATCAATAATAGAAGGTGAAACTCCATGAGATCTTATTATAATAGTGCCTTCCTTTATTTCGCTTATATCATCCACTGAATCTATACCCTCTCTCTTTAATTCTTCTACAACTCGCTTATTATGAATCAAATCCCCAAAAGTTGAAACCTTTCCTTTCCTCTGTTTTCTAATTTCACGAGCGATTTTTATAGCTCTTTTTACACCAAAACAAAAACCTGAATGATCTGCTATTCTAATTCTCATTTAAACACAATGGTTTTATACTATCTAATAATATATCTCTTGTCAATAGCACACTTGTTTTCATTAAGGGTTTTATAAGAGCCGTCTTCTTCATTAATGTAATATTACTTAATAACTCTCTATTTAATAGCCTTCCTTTTTATTAACGACATTTCTTAAAGGGAGACCTTTTAAAAATCTCTCTATATTATCACAAAGCAATTCATATACATTATCCCAAAAATGTGGACTAACCCCGGCAATGTGAGGTGTAATTATTACATTTGGCAATTTATATAATTCGCTATCAGGAGGTAAAGGCTCTTCTTCGAAAACATCAAGTCCGGCTCCTAAAATTAGTTTTTCTTTTAAAGCTCGAACTAAATCTTCCTCTTTAACAAGCTTTCCTCTTGAGACATTAATAAAAACCGAATTTTTCTTCATCTTTTTAAATCTCTCGTAATTCATCAAACCCTCGGTTTCTTTTGTTCTTGGTAAGCTCAATACTACATAGTCAGAATTGCCAAGTAAAAAATCAAGCTGAGAAATAGGAAGAATTAAATCAACTGATTGAAGGTTCTTACCTATATTTTTTTTAATGCCAAGGACTCTCATTCCCAATTTTTTTGCTCTGTCCGCTAATCTCTTTCCAATCTCTCCCAAGCCAATAATTCCTATTGTACTCCCAGCCAATTCCCTTGGAAGAGGATTCTGATTCCATATTATTTCCTGTGCCCAAACTCCTTCTATTTGGTATCTCCAGCTTAAAAATAAATACCTTGAGAAGGCAAGTATCAACCCCAATATATGTTCAACAACTGGAAGAGAATTTACTCCTTTGCTATTGGTTAATAAAATCCTGCTTTCGAGGAATTCGGGGAAAAAGAAATTTCCTACTCCTGAAAAGGGGGAATGAATCCATTTAAGATTTTTAGCTCTCTTCAAATCCTCGGGTTTTATTCTGCCAGCTACAAGAATTCTACATTTTTCAAGAATTGAGATTTCAATTTTTTCTTCGTAGACTAAAAAAACTTCTATTTGAGGGAATTTCCTTTTTAGATTTTCTGCTTTTTCCCAAGGAAATCGCCATAAATGATGTTTCGCTGGGGTATGAATGACCAATGGGATTTTTTCCATAACAATTTTTTATCAAAAATCTTATTCTTTTACAATAAAAGACTAAAAATGAATTAAGACTTGACTTTTATAATGTTTATCATTATGGTATTTATTATTCTGAGGAGAGGATAAAGTGAGTCCTAAAATTGATTTTAAAGAAATTGA
>CAZWBN010000316.1:0-2106 GCA_964632095.1 uncultured Clostridia bacterium
TGAATAAATGGGTCCATTCTTTTAACTTCTTTTTTCTCAACAAAATTAAGGGGGTCAAAATTCTTTATTTCTCCAGCAATCTGTGTTGAAAATTGAGAAGTGTCAAATTTTGTTATTTTACAAATTCCGCTTTTTCCCTTCAGTAAATTTTCCCAATTTTCTTTAATGCCTATACCGAGAGGGGTGACCAGTCCAATCCCAGTAATTACAACTCTTCTTTTATTCTTTTTATTATTGGTTACCCTGATATTCATCCTTATTTCTTTTCGCTTAAATGCGCCTGAATATAGTCTAAAGCCTTTCCAATAGTGGTTAATTTTTCAGCTTCTTCATCGGGAATATCCATTCCAAATTCATCTTCAAGAGCCATAACCAATTCTACTGTGTCAAGTGAGTCTGCACCAAGGTCGTCAATAAAAGAGGCATCCTCTGTAATTTGATTTTCACTTACATTTAATTTCTCGGCAACTATTTCTTTCACTTTTTTAAATAATTCCTCTCTTGTCATTGATAATACCTCCTTTTTGTTATTAGATGTTTATTTGAAAAAAAAATATAAAAAAAATCTACATATACAAACCACCGTTCACATTTATAACCTGACCGGTGATGTATGAAGCCTCTTCAGAAAGAAGGAATTTCACTGTTTCAGCGATTTCTCTCGGGGTACCAAATCTTTTCATTGGTATCAATTCCAGAAAAGCCTGTTTTATTTTCTCAGGAAGTTTTTCTGTCATAGGAGTTGTTATATAACCTGGCGCCACCACATTTACTGTAATTCCCCGAGGAGCAACTTCCCTTGCAAGAGATTTTGAAAATCCAATTATTCCAGCTTTTGATGCTGCATAATTTGTTTGTCCTACATTTCCCATTAATCCTACAACTGAAGATATATTAACTATTCGCCCGTATCTATTTTTTATCATTTCTCTAATCACTGCCTTTGTAACATTGAAAGTTCCTTTAAGATTAACCTCAATCACCTTATCCCAATCTTCCTCGCTCATTCTCATAAGAAGGGCATCTCGATTTATTCCAGCATTATTCACAAGATGGTCTATTTTCCCAAATTCCTGTATAGCCTTTTCTACAGCTTCCTCTACATCATCTAATTGAGATATATCAACAGGGAAAATGATTGCTCTTCCTCCATTGGTATTAATCTTTGAAGAAACTCTCTCAAGTTTTTCTTTCTGAATATCAAATAATACGAGTGAACTTCCTTCCTCTGCAAGACAATAGGCTATTTCCTCTCCAATTCCCTGGGAGGCTCCTGTAATTAATGAAATCCTTTCTTTAAATCTCATGGTTTCTCTCCAATTATTCTCCAATCCTGAAGAAGATATTTATCCATGTTTAATAATTCAAGCTTTATCCTTTCCTGAACTTTATTCTTTACAAATTTTCTTGCCATTTTAATGGCATTCTTAATAGCATAGGAATTCGACCTCCCATGTCCAACAATACAAATTCCATTTAATCCAAGAAGTAGCGCTCCACCATATTCTGTATAGTCTATTTTTTTCTTTAATTTTTTCAATGCCCTTTTCATCAATAAATAGCCTATTTTTGAAAAAAAGTTCTGCATTATTTCCCTTCTCATCATAAAAAACAGGACTTCTATTATACCCTCTGTAACTTTAAGAGCTACATTACCTGTAAAACCATCGCATACTATGACATCTGCCATTCCTTTATAAATATCCTTTCCCTCCAGATTTCCTATAAAATTTAAAGGAGAATTCTTTAATTCAAAGTAAGCTTCTTTAATTAATTCATTTCCTTTTGATTCTTCTTCTCCAATACTCATTAATCCAACTGTAGGATTTTTCATTCCCATAACGCTTTCCATAAAAGCCTTACCCATAAAGGCGAATTGTTTTAGATGTCTTGGCTTGCAAACTGCATTTGCTCCCACATCTATGAGCAAAGAAAGACCCCTAAGAGTAGGAACAAGTATTGCTAAGGCAGGTCTTTCGACTCCTTTTAATGCCCCAAGGATTGTTTTTGAGATAAACATTACTGCGCCAGTATCTCCTGCACTGACAAAAGCATCTGCCTCTCCCTTTTTTACTAATTGGGCTCCTATGCGAATTGAGGATTTTT
>CAZWBN010000317.1:0-2104 GCA_964632095.1 uncultured Clostridia bacterium
AAAGAAACAGACTTTTCCTGGAAAAAGTAAAGCAAAAGAATAAGAACAATTAAAACAATACCTATTCCGAATGAAATTAAGCTAAAATACGACAGCCTTGAGAGGGCTTTCTCTCTTTCTATGAAATAAGACCTATAGAAGGGTTTTAAAAGTAAAAAACATCCGAACAAAAAAAGCACTGTTAACAGGTCAAAAATGCGTTCTACCACTACTGTTCCAAAGGAAAAACTTCTGCTTATTCTCTCTTTCTGCCCGAGATAAACTGGTCGAATTATTTCTCCTGCTCTGAAAGGTAAAAGAAAAGTTACAGTAAAACCTATTACATAAGCTGAAAATAAATTCCAAAATTTTACTTTCTTTTTACGACTTACGATTAAATACTTCCATTTCCAGGCACGAGTTATGTAATGAAAAGGAAGAAGCACTATTATAAGAGGTAAAAATTTACTATTAAATCCTTTTAGATAAAAAATTACTTCTTTCCAGTCTACTCCTTTAAAGAATAGATAAAGAAATAATAAAGTTATAATAACTATCAGAAAGAATCTTATCCACTGTTTTTTCATTCATGTTATGTTATCACCTTAGTTTTTTAGTGTCAATTAACCCTTTCAGAAGTTACACTTAATTGTATATAACCCATGAATCAGGTCTTGAGTTAGAAATTCTTGTCTATTAATATTAATTAAGCATGGGAAAAGGAAAAATAATTAAATTTAATTTATATTTTGGTCTTGGGATTATTCTAATAGCTGAATTTTTGCTTCTTATGAAGATTTCTTTTATAAAAAATTGGTTTTTCTCTATTTGCTGGTGGAGTTATATTTTAATAATTGATAGTCTGAACTACAGAAGAAGGGGTTATTCACTTATTTTACTGAAAACCAGGGAGTTCCTCTTCATGGCTTTCATCTCTGTTTTTACCTGGCTAATATTTGAGGCTATAAATTTAAGATTGAATAACTGGACCTATTACAATTTACCTTTAAATACAGCAGAAAGATGGCTTGGATATTTTATCGCATATGCAACTGTTATCCCTGCTCTCTGGGAAACAGCAATATTTATAGAAAGTCTACTCCCCGGAAAAAAATTCCCTCCCTTTATCCATATCTCGCGAGCTCTTATACTACCTCTTGTTCTTGTAGGAATTTCATTTATTATTCTTTTCCTTTTATATCCTCGCTATTTCTTTCCTCTGGTATGGCTATGTTTTATATTTTTAATCTCCCCTATAAATTATAAATTTAAAATAAAAAGCATAATAGATTATATCAATGAAGGTAAGTATGGAAAAATCATAAGCTGGCTTTTGGCAGGTTTTTTGGCAGGAATCCTGTGGGAATTCTGGAACTACTGGGCATCATCGAGGTGGCAATATTCAATCCCCTATTTCAATTTCCTAAAAATATTTGAAATGCCTGTTCTTGGATACTTTGGATTTCCTCCTTTTGCCCTTGAAATACTTGCCTTTTACAATCTCTTTTCGTACATAAAAGAAAGAATTAAACCTTATCCCCTCTTAAAATGGACCGCTGTATTTCTATTGCTTATCATTGATTTGGTTTGCTTTAAATTGATTGACCTCTATACATGGATTAAATAAGAAACAATTTTAATCAACGATTTCAGAAGCATATACAAGTTTAATATTTGACTTTTTAATTAAATATAAACTCTTTTTTAATCCCTTTAAAGTCTCGTAAAAAGGATGACCAATTCCTATTGCTTTACCTTTCTTCTTTGCTATTTCTAAGAGTTCTTTTACCATTTTAACAGTGTATCTGAAATCATAGCCTGTTTCCTTGTTATTCATTTCAGCCTTATCAAGGAATACATCTCTTCTACCCGATTTTAATTTCAATTCCTGAGCAATTCTAAAGGCAACAGAGTGATTAGTTGTTAAACTGTCAATAAAAAAAAGATTTTTCTTTTTTAAATGAGTTAAAATGATTTTCATTAAAGAGGCATCCTTTGTTATTTTTGAGCCCATGTGATTATTAACTCCTTCAATATATGGAATGGATTTAATATTATTATCCAGAATTCTTTTTATCTGAAAAGCAGACATTCCACTGATTATCTCCCCTTTCTGAAGAGAATA
>CAZWBN010000318.1:0-2095 GCA_964632095.1 uncultured Clostridia bacterium
CCAGCATAAATAAAAATAACACAGGAGATTAAGCCGATTAATAATGCAGTGAATTTTTTCATCTTCTCATACCTCCTTTTTGGTTTTATACATGAAATATTTTTCCTTGTCAATAAATAAATTACCGAATTATTCAATATATTGTGTATTAAAAGAAAAATAACAATATATATTGTATTCAAACTTGACTTTTTCCTTTTAATAAATTAAAATTAGTTTTAGATTTAACAAAAATGAGAAAAAAAATAAAACAATATAAGTATATAGTATTCTTCCTTCTTTTAATATCCTTTTTAATATCAAATCCTCTTGAATTTGCAAATGAAGAGAGAGAATTTTTTAGAAACTACTCAATTAAAAAACCAATTATAAAAATTGGACTTGGAGTGAACCTTGAAGAGATAAAAATTACTGCTTCTTCTGGAATGAAAATATATGAAATAAGGAATGGACTAAATAAAATTTCAGATAATATTAATGAAGCTTTAATAAAAGGGAAGAAAGAAAAACTTAATGAGAGATTTTTAATTCAATTTCCTCCTTTTATAGAAAAGGAAGAGGCAAAAGAATTTTCTAAGAAATTAAAAGAAAAAATAGAAGAGGAAAAGATAGGTGTAGACATTTATATTGACCAAAATTTAGAAATGAATACTTATCAGGTATGGATAGGATATTTTGATTTAAAGAGTGAGGCAGAAAGTTTCGCAAAAAAACTCTATAATTTAGGTTTTCGAGATGCATGGATTGTTAAAGAGGAAATAACAGAGGGTGAGTCAAAGCCTTTCTGGCTCTTTTGTAATGGTGAATTTATTAAACTCTCGCCAGATTCCACTTTATACTTTATTCCCTCTAATTCAAGAAGTTATTTATCCTTCAATGGAAGACCATATCGAGGTATCTTTATAGTGAAATCCACAATAAAAGGAATTGTTTTAATAAATATTTTAAACATAGAGGATTATTTAAAAGGAGTTGTCCCTGTGGAACTTTCTCCTTATACTTTTAATGAACTTGAAGCTCAAAAAGCTCAGGCAGTGGCTGCACGAACTTATGCTCTCAAGAATCTTGGAATGTTTAAAGAATTAGGATTTGATTTATGTGACACTCAGAAATGCCAGGTTTACAGAGGAATGAGTGTCGAAAATCCGCTCAGTACAAAAGCTATTGAAGATACAGAGGGACAAGTGATGGTTTATCGGGGAAGACTTATAAATGCCTTATATACATCCACATGCGGAGGTTCAACAGAGAATGTTGAGAATGTTTTCCTTGGGAAACCAGTCCCGTATCTCCGTGGAACCCAATGTTTTTATGAGCACCAGAGAGAATGGTGGGTTAAAGGTTATTATTTGATGGCTCCTGTATATATAAATGGATTTAATATAAGTCCAGAAATAGCTCGATTAATGAGCTGGGGGATAATTCCTTTAAATGTTAATCATTCCTTTTATAGAAAAGTTCCTTCCAATGCAGAGGTATGTAAATGGATTGAAAATACCCTTTCTTTTTTAAACAGGAAATTTAATCCAGTAATTCTTAATGAAAAATATGTTAATTATGCAAATTTAGCTCACTTAATTATTGATTCTTTTGGCTGGGAGAAAAAAGTTAAATTCTTATTAAAAGAGAAGGAGGTTGAATACTTCACTAAGAATTTAATGGAAGTAAAGGATGAAGATAAGAAATACATTGCTTATCTTATTTTAGAAGACATTTTTCCAATTGCTCATGAAATTAAAAACCCATATAGACCTTTACTTAGAGGCGAGATTCTTCATATTTTACATAAATTGATAATATATGTGGATAAAAATAAAATTCATAAAGGAGCATTTAAATTTTTGAATAGGAAGGATAGAATAGTTGTGGAGGAAAATAAAAGAGAAAAAGAATATACCATTTCTCCCCGTCTTTTTCTCGTTCATAATAATAATGGTTTCCTTTCATTTGCAAATTATGCCTCTTTAATAGGAGGAGAGAAAATTTACTGGATAGAAAAGGATAATACCATTTCCTACCTTGAAATTCATTATTCTTCTTTTTCAAATATGCTTGAAAGAAGTTCTATTTTCAATCGCTGGCAGGTGAGGAAATC
>CAZWBN010000319.1:0-2084 GCA_964632095.1 uncultured Clostridia bacterium
TTTCCACTCACATTTATATATCATTTAAACATATAGATTTACTTTTGGAAGGAATTCGACATCTTGTCAGTCACAGAGCTTAATTAAACACTATATTTTTCAGTGATTATAAATTTTAAAATTTAAAATTAAAAGTTACTGACTTCGTGCAAGAGCTATAAGAGCACGCATTAATTTAAAACCTTCGATAAAATCTTTAATAACGAAACAGACAGTTCTTCCATCCTTTCTCTTTACTCCTGGAATAAGCTCAGGATAATCTGCTTGATAGCTATAATTGAATTCAAGTTCAAAAGTATAAGGGGGATTAATTTTGAAGGGTTTAATTTTTTCCCTTTTCTCAAGAGCTATTTTTGTTTTTTCTCTTATTAATTCACAGGCTTTCTTTAAAGATAAACATTTCGCTGCATATCTTCCAATTCCCTCTTTCACTGTTACTGTCTCAACCTCCTCTCCTAAAAGTTCTTTAGCCTGGGAACAAACTGCTGAATCTCCTGAAATCAATACAACTGGAACATCAAAATAGCCTGCAACTAAGGCATTAATTCCTAATTCAGGCATTTCAATATTATTTATTTTGATTGAATGAATTGATGAGCTTGAATATGTATGGTCCAAAACCCCATCTTTAGTCCCGGCTTTAGCATGATAACCTATAAAAATAACTGCATCAAAAGAGCCATCTAAGCCCTGCATCATACTTAGAGGCTTTGGTGAACCCGTTATTAAATATGCAGAAGGATGGAGGTCACTTAATATTATATTTCTCATGCTACCATGAGAATCATTTACCACAATTTCTGTAGCACCAGCATCAAGGGCTCCCTGAATTGCAGCATTTGTTTCTTCTGTCATCCATTTACGCGCAATATTATAATCTTTTCCAGTAGAAGAAACTTGATCTCTATTTACTACTCCTGTTATCCCCTCCATATCCACTGAAATGTAAACCTTCAACTTCTCAGCTGAAATTAAATAGCCAATTCCTATAAATAAAATTAGAACAAAAATGGGTATTCTTAAAATCTCTTTTTTCATGATTCCCTCCCCTTTTATCTCCTTTCTTTGAGAAAAGATATAAATTTCTCTCTATAAGGAAAAAGAGCAGGAGTTCCTCCAGTATGCAAAAAAACTATGTTTTCTCCTTCTTTAAAATATTCCTTCTTGATCAGATCAAGCATTCCTGCCATAGCTTTTCCTGTATAAACAGGGTCAAGAAAAATCCCTTCCTCGCGTGCTAAAAAAGCAATTGCTTGCGCTACCTCTTGATTAAGCACACCATACCCCTCTTTTAAATAATCATCAAAAATTATTATCTCTTCATCTTCAATTTTTTCCTTTATATTAATTTCAGATAAAGTGTGTTCTGCTATGCTCTTTACATATTTCCTCATGGTCTTTTTGTCTTCGGAAACACTTATCCCAACAATTTTTGTCTTAGGAGAAAGAATTTTTGCTCCGACTATTAATCCTGCTTGAGTGCTTCCAGAGCCTGTAGCAATAACAATAGAATCAATTTTAATTTTCTCAGCCAAAGCTTGCTCATATAGCTCTAAAAATGCTTCCATATAAGCAATAGCTCCTAAAGGAGCAGTCATTGAACCCTCAACCAAGGAACCACCAATTGGAGCAATATAAGGATTATTCCCCTTTTGCTTTTCTTCTTTAACTATGTTTTCTATAATATTCCTCACATCTTTAAGTTCCAGGGTCTTTTTTTCCTTTTCAACCTCGATAATTCTAATTTCTGCATCTAAAATAAAATCGAGCAAGAGATTTCCATCATATTCTTTTGAAAAAGCAGGTTTTTTGAATAGCAATAAAACAGGCTTTACCTTTAATTTTTTAGCTGCAGCTACAAGCTGTCTGCACCAATTAGATTGAACCCCAGCCCATGTGATTATACAATCTGCTTTTTGGCGTAGAACATCAGCCATTATGAATTCAAGCTTTCGAGTTTTATTACCTCCAAAAGCAAGTCCAGTCTGGTCATCTCTTTTAATAAAAATATTATAATTTCTAAATATTGCGGAAAAATTTTTTAATTTTTCAAATGGTGTTGGTAAAAAAGAAAGTTTTACTCT
>CAZWBN010000320.1:0-2083 GCA_964632095.1 uncultured Clostridia bacterium
GATACAAGTTCATAATTTAAAGGAGGATCTGGTTCAGGAAGTTCAAAACCATATTTTTTGGGATTCTGAATAATTAAGAGAGCTGCAATAAAACGGGGGACAAAGCGAGCGGTTTCATAGGGGAGTTTCACATATAAATCCCAGAAATTGTCAAGATAATTTATTCGTTGTGTACGGATAACATTTTGAACTCTAATTTCCCCACAATTATAAGCAGCTAATGCAGTAGTCCAATCGCCAAAAATTGAGTGAAGTTCATTTAAATATTTAATTGCTGCTTTTGTTGATTTTAATGGGTCCATTCTTTCGTCAACCCAGCGATCTCTTTTTAATCCAAAACGATAACCTGTGGAAGAGATAAATTGCCATAAGCCCAGAGCTCTTGCTCTGGAAAGAGCTCTGACTTTAAAGCCACTTTCTATAAGAGGAACCCATGATAATTGTTCAGGAAGCCCTGCTTTTTTGAGTTCTCTTAAAATCATATTTCTGTATTTTCCTGACCTTTTATATGCTTCTATAAAAAATTTTCTTTCCTTTGTTTGAAAAGATTTAATTTCTTTAATTACATGTTCGTTTTCAATCAAGGGAATAGTTTTACTATTGTCTCCTGCTGTAATTAAGCGGGAAGCATATATTTCCTGTATCCTTTTAGCAATTAAAAGTCTCAGGTCATCTTTTTCCTGCAATAAAGGAGAATCAGGAGGTAATTTGACTTTTAAAATAATTCCATATGCTTCATCCAGCGCAGTTATAGCTGTATTAAAATCTCCTCTTTCCCAGGCTTGTTGTGCATCTTGATATACATCCATTGCTTCTTCTAATAAAGAAGAAGCTTCATCTAAGTTATATTTTTGTTCCTGAGGAGCTAATTGTGGAGTTTGACTATTTAATTTTTTCTCATTTTCTTTTTTATTCTCTTTTTTTACTTCTTTATTTTTGCTTTCCCTTTCCTTACTATCTTCAATTTTCTTCATATCTTGTGAAAGGGGATGAGTATTGATTTTTTCAGTGGAAGTTGAATTTGTGGTAGAGCATTTATAAATGCCACTGAAAAGAAAACATAAGATAATACAAAATATTAAATGTTTTTTATTTTTCATCATTATAGATATGACTTATAACAAATAGGTCCAGCTAAGTCAATTAAAATTAATTTGACTTCATATCTATATTGTGTTATAAGCATTAGTCAGTGATGAGATGGAAAAAGTTAAGGCAGAGGTGAAAAAATGAAATTCAACCTAAAAAATTCCAAATTACTTTTTGTTTTGTTCTTTTTATTAATTTTTGGAAAATATTTAATAAGTCTTTCTCCCCTCCCACAGGAACCAAAGGAAGAAGCAGCTGACCCTAAAACATTAGACTACAATAAAGCAGTCACAGCAAAAACCCCGAGTGAGAGGGTTAGGTTATTAAATGAATATTTAAATAAATGGAGCAATACTGTTTATCATAAATATGTTTATGCTCAATTATGCCTGAATTATTATCAGATGAAGAAGTTTACTGATGCCGTGAATGCAGGAGAGAAAGCCTTAACATATCCGGATTTAGAACCTGACTGGAAGGGACAGATACTTCTTGTTCTTGCAGATTGTTGTGCTTCTAATCCTGCCAATAAAGATTACCAAAAAGCGTTGAATTATATAAATAGAGCAATAAAACTTGCAGAAGCAAATAATCTATCTCGATTGGCACAGACTGCTAAGAATGCAAAAAATGCTGTCTTAAAATTAATAAACATTGGAAAACTTGGTGAAATAAAATCATTGTATGAACAGAAAAAATACTCTCAGGTAATTTCAACAATAGAGAAAATGTCGGAAAAGGATAGAAATAAATTTGAAGTCTTGAAGTTTTATGCTCTCTCCTTATATAAAACAGGAAAGGCAGATTTAGCCCTAACTAATTTTAAAAAAGCTTATTCCATCAAAAAAACAGGTGAAATAGCTAATTTAATGGCTATTATCCTGTATGGAAAATCAAAAAAGAATAAGGAACTTTTAGATGAAGCAATAAAATATTTCATAATAGCAAGTAAATTATTTGCAAAAGAAAACAATAAAAAAATGTCTAATAAAGC
>CAZWBN010000321.1:0-2079 GCA_964632095.1 uncultured Clostridia bacterium
CTCTTAATTTTCATCAATCTTATAGCCGTGCCCCCGAATTGTTTGAATAAGTTTTATTTCAAAATCTTCGTCAATTTTTTTTCTAAGGCGGGTAATGTACACATTTACTATATTGCTCAATCCTTCATAATTCATATCCCAAACATGTTCGATAATCATTGATTGGGTAACTACTCTTCCCTTATTTCTCATTAGATATTCTAATAGAGCATATTCCTTTCCTGTTAAATCAATTTTTTTCCTTCCTCTTGTAACAGAGCGTTTAAAAGGGTCCAATTCTAAATCACCCACTTTTAATACCTTTGTCTTATAATCCTGACTTCTCCTTAAAAGAGCACGAATTCTCGCAAGCAACTCTTCAAATGAAAAAGGTTTGGTTATGTAATCATCTGCGCCTTCAGAAAGACCTGTAACTTTATCCTCAATCGAATCTTTAGCTGTCAACATTATAATTGGTGTGAGAATGGATTTTTCTCTTAATTCTTTACAAACAGTAAAACCGTCCTTTCCTGGAAGCAGAATGTCAAGAATTATAATATCGTAAGGATTTAATTGAGCATAATAAACCGCCTCTACTCCATTTCCACATACATCTACTGCGTAATGCTCTTCTTCCAAACCTCTTTTTAAAAAAGCTGCAAGTTTTTTATCATCTTCAACTATTAAAATTCGCATTCTTTCAATATTTTATTCTATTTTTTATAATATGCAAAATTACCTCCATCTCCTTCCATGTCTTCTTATCTCTCCAAACCGTGGATTCACCACATTAGTGAATATTGAGCCAAATGTAAAATTTATTCCAATGGAAAGAGAATATTCATAACCCGTCTCAAGTTCTCTTCTTCTTAATAATATTTCTTCTAAAGTAGCCTCTTCTATTGGAAGAGATAACTGGTCACGAATCCGTTCATATCTTCCCCTTACATATATTGAAAGTCCTTTAAAAATTCTAAAGGAAAGAAACCCCCAAAAAGTTAATCTATTTTTGCTAAAATCATGGAAATAATGAGAGCCCTCAATGGAAGCAGATACACTACCCCATGGTTCCCGCACCTCTGCTATTATTGAAAGAGATTCAGAAAATAATGTTTCTGAAGTTTTAAAATATATTGTTTCTTCCAGATAATTTGCAAAGTTATACCCAATTTTATAAAGGAATCTTAACTGCCTTCTTGTAGATATTTCATATGGGAAAAGATTGAACTCAATAGCAGGCGCAATAGTATAAAGAGCCTTTAAATTACTATAAGTTGATGAAGAAATTTCAAGCCATCCACCTATTGACCAGTGTTCCCCAATGCTTTTTACACCGAGAGCTGAGAAATTAAAATCTTTATATGTGCTTATTATTGTCTCATCCTCATATTTAAATTCTCTCTCATCAAATTCACCCGAAATTCCCATTCTTATTTTTAAATCAGGGGTTACTCTGTTTGCAGAGAAATTCAACTCAATTGAACGAGAACTTCTATATTTTTCACCATCTATGTCACCATCCAAGCTAAGGCTAAAAACCCAGAAATTCCATTTGTCCTTTACTGCAGTAGGCTGTAATTTCCTTCGAAAATTTATAGAGAAATATTCATTTAAAGGAGTTTTTAACATAAAAGGAAAAAGTCCTCTTTTTAGAGTCTCGACCAAGCCCCTACGAGTTTCATCCCATGTATTTGTTTTATATGATACATATGTCAAAGTATGCTCAATATTAGAAAATTCATTCTGCCCCATAAATGTTAATGTATATTTTTGCCCGCCTCCTCCTGTTTGTTCTTCTGTAATTAACACATAAATATCAGCTTCAAACTTATCTCTTACATAATTTACAAAAGTAATTTCATCACGAATATAATTTATATCGCATCTCCTGCAATCAATAAAAACCTTTGGAGCCTTTTCTTTTAATTTTTCAACCCCAGATATTGAATTTTGAGAATAAACATTCAAAGCATAAATCAGTGCAAAGAAAATAAAGAGTATATTCTTTTTCATTTTTCCCTGCCTCCTCTATCACTTCATCTTTTATACTTTATAAGAGTTAATTGTAAAAAACAAATAATTAAATAAAGATTAAAAAAA
>CAZWBN010000322.1:0-2075 GCA_964632095.1 uncultured Clostridia bacterium
GAAGAGAATGGGTGAAATTAGGACATGAATTAAAAGTATTCTCTGCAATTAAACACCCAGATGCAAGACCCACTGCCCAAAAAGACGAAAATTTTGTTATAAGACACTTTACTGTTGAAAATGTTATTCCAGTAACCCGAGCATCTTGGTTTAACCCCGCTCCTTTATTAGAGGAACATTATGAAGTTTTCATTGCTCAAAATGTTGAGAGACTACCTGTGGAAAAACTTTTAAATTTTTTCCCGCAGATAAAAGAAAAAGCAGTAACTATTCAAGTTGTACATGAAGGAAAACCTTCTGAAGACCCTCTTTATTATAAATTCAACTGGGATGCAATCGTTTGTTTTGATGAAAGATACAAAGAGTATCTTATTGATTTTTTTCCTGAAGAAAAGATTCGAATCATACCTTATCCATATCATCCTCTTAAGCTCGGAAATAAAAAAGAAGCAAGGGAAAAACTTAATCTCCCTTTGGATAAAAAAATCATTTTTTCATTCGGCTTCCGTACAGAAAATGTTCTGGATGTTTTACCCGCATTATCCTCTATTGCAGAAACTTATCCACTAAAATATGTGGTTATCGCCAATACGGAAAGTGAAGTGCATGTATTATATGAAGTGAAAAAAAGATATGATTTTATGGATATTCGAGTTAAAGCTATTCCAATAGATGAACTTTATACTTACCTCCATGCCTCTGATGTTCTATTAATACATAGAGAGTCTTCAAAATATAAAGCAGTGGTTTCAAGCACAGTATGTCAGGTCCTTGGCTCAGGCTGTCCTGTTTTATTTCATGAATCAAATTATGTGGAAAAGAATGGCGACGAAATTATTAAATATCGCGATTTTGAGGATATGAAAAATAAATTAATTGAAATTTTCAATGGTAAATTTGACATAAAGAAAGTAAAAGATTTTCTTGAAGAACATAATGTAGAAAAAATTGCATTAAGGTATTTAAAATTATTTGAAGAACTTCTCTCTGCCCGGAGACAAGGAGTTTTAAATGTCTAAATTGAGTAATTCTTTTAAAAGACTCGGAGAGGGTGAAATAATTTCTATCGGAAAAGAAAAAATAATTTTTAAATTAAGCTCATATATAGAAAACCCAATAGTCAAACCACAGGATATAGGTCTTGTATGGCACGAGAATGGAAAAAGGAAAATAGGAGCAGTTTTTAATAGTGGAGCTGAAATATTTAAAGATAAAATTATACTAACGCCAAGATGCCATCAGAAGTATTATAGAAGCAAATTTTTTGATAAAAATCTCGGAATTGAACGTTTCTGTCTTGAAAACTATATTTCAGAGGTCTGGCCATTAATAAGCGAAGACGGAATTCATTTCAAAAGATTTAATAGCATTACAATTCGAGGAGATGGAACAGAACATAAGGATTTTACATATGGGATAGAGGATATTCGTATTATAAAAATAGGAGAGAAATATCTTTTAATAGGTTGCGGAAAAGTAAAACCTCCTTTTAAAGGTGAAAAGGCTGACAGAATTGCAATATATTCAACTGAAAATTTTAAAGATATTAAGTACCATGGAACTGTAAAATCTTTTGATTCCCGCAATGCTGTTTTATTCCCTGGACCAATAAAAGGGAAATATTTTATTCTTCTCCGTTTTTATCCAAATATCCATATCGACTATCTCGAAGGAGGATTGGAGCAATTATTAAATCCTTCAAAGCATGAGAAATACTGGGAGCAAATTTATAAAAGAAAAAATGAAACTCTGTTATTAGAAGCTGGGAAATTTCCTCATGAAAAAGAAAAAATTGGTCCAGGGCCTCAAATGATTAAAACAGAGAAGGGATGGTTACTTATTTACCATTCTGTGGGTGAAATAAACAAGGAAATATGTGAGATCTATGGATTAAAGAAAAAAATTGAAAGAGGGTATTCAATCTGTGCTGCTCTTTTGGATTTGGAAAATCCGAGAAAAGTTCTCCGCCGAACCAAATATCCAATTTATATTCCATCAGCACCCTATGAATTACTCGGAAATGAAGAATATCCTGTTGATGTGCCATATGTTGTTTTTCCAACAGGTGCTATTGT
>CAZWBN010000323.1:0-2072 GCA_964632095.1 uncultured Clostridia bacterium
TCTTCCTGTCTTTCTCATCATTTATTTTTATTCAAAGAATTTTATGCTGGATAGGCATAGTTTTATTAATAGTAGTTATTTTGTTTTTCATACCCTTTGAGAAAAAAGAGGATATTAAGATTGGACCAACTATAAAAAGGGTGGACGAAAGGGATGTAATTTTTGCAAGGGATGATTTAGAATTTGGAAGCAAAAATTATGAAGAATATTATAAAAATCATCCTGAGCTAAAAAAAATAGATGACAGAATAAGAAAGTTGCCTCCGTTTCTTGAGCCTGGTTCACTCCTTTATAATCCTATTCAATCTAAACTCGCTCTTTCTCAATTCAATTTTTTAGAGGCTCAATTAAATCTTGTTGATGGAGAAGTAAGTAAAGACAGAATCGATTTAAAACCGGATGAGGCTTCTTCGCTTGTGAAAAAGATTGCTAAGTATCTTGGAGCCAAACTTGTTGGAATATGTGAAGTGAACAAAGATTTTTATTATTCCCATGTAGGAAGGGGACCAGAACCCTATGGCAAGGAAATTACTTTAAATCATCATTATGGTATTGTTTTTGCCGTTGAAATGTCCTTTTATGAAATATTACATGCTCCTTTTCCTCCAGTTGTTATAGAGACTGCTAAACAGTATGTGGAAGTTGCAAAGATTTCCATAATTTTGGCAAATTATATACGTTCCTTGGGATATCCGGCTCGGGCACATATTGCTGGGAGTAATTATCAGGCGATACTACCTCCACTTGCCTATTTGGCTGGCTTGGGTGAATTGGGAAGGCTTGGAATACTTGTCACTCCTGAGTATGGACCTCGGGTAAGACTGGGATTGGTGACAACTGACCTTCCTTTAATTCCTGACAAGCCAAAAATTTTTGGCGTGCAGAATTTTTGCAAAAAATGCCTTAAATGTGCCATTAATTGTCCTGCGCAGGCAATTGAATATGGAGAGAAAAAGGAAGTGAGGGGAGTTGAAAAATGGCTTTTACAGGCAGAGAAATGTTATCAATTCTGGAAGAAGATCGGAACCGATTGTGCAATTTGTGTGTATACCTGTCCATATAGCAGACCCAATAATTTCTTTCATAATATAATTCGAGAAGGAATAAAGATTTCACCATTTTTAAGACTTATTTCTATGAAAGCAGATTTTTTATTTTACGGAAAAAAAATGGCGAAGAAATGGTGAATTACAGCTCTATTGAAAAAGCTAAATCAGGGTTGCTAAGAAGAATCTTGATGTTTTTCTCTCTATTTTTCTCCAGATATTTTTTAACTGCCCTATAACCTAAATATTTGCCTGTTCGAGGAGGTAGATTTAGCTCGTAATTACCAATTTTATAAAAGTTCACCAATTCTTCGGATGAATATTTTCCAGAACAAAAAATACTCCTCAGATAATTCTCATTTTCCTGACACCAGTTAAATAAGTCCTTAGTGAAAAAAAGGTGTTCAAAAATTCGATATTCGGGAAAAACAATAGAGGAAAAGTAAGTTCCAATACCTTCCGAGATCAGTAACTCCTTTATTTTCTCTATTTGGGGAATCTTTCTTTTCCCAAGATTCAATAAATAATGAGAATATTCATGTGCGAATAATAATTTCAATAATTTAAAATCCTTAAATCTTTCCAGACCAAAACAGATTACCGGCTTTTCCTTAAATTCCATTACAAAGGCATCGGGGCTGAAGAATCCAATAAAAAGATAGACCTGTGGTGTTTTAGGAGCCGGGACGGTATTCTTACATTTTTCATATGCCTCTCTTATTATTTTTTCAGGAGGATTTATAGATATAAGATTTTTAATCAAAGAATAGTCAGAAGTTCTTATAGATTCCACTCTGTCTTTTAGATTAGAAAAGTTTAAGAGGGTGAAGTGAGAGAAATAAGTATCCAGAAATTCCTTATTGGGCAGGTAATACAATTTTAGATAGCCATCCCATTTAGAAGAAAAACATGAAATTCTATCCAGAAATTTGAAAAAATCTTTATACAGGGAATTAATTTTCATTATTTTTATTTTAGAATAAAATATTTCAATTTTTAAAGCAAGATAGAGATTGATTTAAAAGG
>CAZWBN010000324.1:0-2069 GCA_964632095.1 uncultured Clostridia bacterium
AATTCAATGAATTCAAGAAATTAAGTTCAACAAACTTAAAAAAATCAGAGATTATTCCATTCTTCAATAGAAATTTGTCTCTCAATTATAGACTCAACTTCTTTTATCATCATTCTGGCTGAGGCACTGAATACTCTGAATTTGAAGGAATTGTTAAACGGTGATTCTTATAAACCATGAAATGATGACGAGTCCCTGCGTAAGGACCCTCAAATCCAAGTTTTCTTATTTTATTGATGAAGTCTCTCCGCTTACAAGGTGCCCAACGACTCAATGCAAGTTTCCTTATTTAAATCTATACCTCCAATTACTGGTAGAGGGTGTTTTAATTTTAATCCCACGAGAATCCAATCTTCCAGAGTAGAGCGTAGTTCATCTTCACACTCGCGTAAACTGGATGCAAAAGCAATGACACCTTTACATGGAGGAATTTTTCCAACAAAAGTACCATCCTCAAGTTTGTCATATACAGCTAATGCCATTGCTTGCTCAACATAATCTGTAAGGATAAATCTTGGTCTCATTTCCAATTTATTTTATCAAATAATTATTTAACCCGCAATTATTCGAAATAAATCATCCTATTTTCGGAAATCGGAAAAACGGAAATCATGAAATCAATGGTTAAATTGCTAAACTGGTAAATTGCTACCTCAGTTAAGTAATAATGAATTATACTTAACTCTGTGCCAATGCTTGAAACATTACAGGACAAGCAGAGCAAGAATGGTAAGAATCTAAGGAGTTCGAGTGAATTTCTCTCTATATCGATATTTATGCGCTTCCAAGATTATAAGAGATTTTTGCAGCTTTTTTTTCTCAATAGCATTACTCTTTAAAAATTTTGATAATACATTATTAGCGTTCTCAACTGTTTGGGGTTTTATTTTTAAGACAATTATACCCACCTTTATTTCACTTGTGTAATACCAGATCTCACCAAAATCTCGGTCAAAAGTTATAATAATCCGTTCATCCTTTTCAGCATATGAAATGATTTCCTCGTCAAAATGACCTCTAAGATTTGTCTGATTGACATGAATGGCATCATAACCTAATTCACAAAGTAGATGAGCTGTCTCGGGAGAAATGCTTTCGTCCAGAAGAAATTTTATCACTTAATTGCTTCCATTAATTCCGTTTCTTCATGTTTTGTTACTGCGGCAGCGTATTCTAAGGCAGCTGTGATATCTTCTTTTGTCAAAGTAGGATAAGCTTCTAAAATTCTATCAAAGGAATAACCAGCAGCAAGAAGTTCTAATATTATATAAATCGGTATACGAGTACCCTTTATTACAGGCTTTCCACACATTATTTTTGGGTTTACCTCTATATGTTTCCTCACTTTAGTCTCCTTTACTTCATATTTGCAATGCTTAAGATTTATTCCCTCCTTAAAATTATCATAATTATAAGTATCAATCAAGTATTGAGTGAAAACGGAAACTGTAAACTGTAAAAGGTTAAATGTAAATCGGAAATCGGAAAAATTCAAAAAATAAGGACAGTAAAGGGGAACTTGTATTATCACTTTATTCTCCATTAAAGGAAGGAATTTTTCGTCTTTTAGTCTTATTTTTTAAAAAGTTCAAGAAATTGCTTTGGTGAAACTATTTTTATGTTTTTGATTTGTTTTAAATTTAATTTTTGAATTTTACCTTCCTCAAGAATTTTTATTATCTGATGCGGATTACCTTTCCAACCAAATCCAGATATTATTGTATTTATATCTATTACTACTTTTGTTTTCTTGCCCATTCAATGGATTCTTCCACATCTTTCTCTGTAAGGTTTTTGCTTTTTATTATTCTCGAAACTTCTTTAGATATTTCCTCAAATTTCGGAGGTTGGTATAAATTTAATAGAAAAAGCTTCCGCATAAGGTTTTTTATTTCCAAGGGAGAAAGACGAGAAATAGATTTAATAAGTTCATTATTAGAAATTTCTATTATTACTTTAGCCATTACTCTTTTTAAATCATAGCAAATAAGTTATTAGAGGTCAATAAAACCTTAGTATCGTAAATTGTAAAATGTAAGGTCATTAAAGGGGTCATAATTAAAGGGGTC
>CAZWBN010000325.1:0-2068 GCA_964632095.1 uncultured Clostridia bacterium
AAATTTTTGATATAGTGATTTCTTAATTAAAAGTGGAGGTGCAAATTGGTTCTTACCATGGAAGATAAGAAAGCTATAATTGATAAATTTAAGATAAAAGATGGCGATACTGGTTCTCCAGAAGTTCAGATTGCTATCATGACCGAGAGAATAAATTACCTGACAGAGCATCTTAAAGTTCATAAGAAAGATTATCATTCAAGATTGGGTCTGATGAAATTAGTCGGGAAGAGGAAAAAACTTTTAAATTATTTAAAAAGGGAAGACCCTTCTCGATATAAAAAACTTATTGAGAAGTTAAAAATTAGAGGATAAAAAATCCATATTATGCAAGAAAAAATTGAATTAGAAATAGGGGGAAGAACTCTTTCTATTGAGATAGGAAATTTTGCACGACAAGCTGATGGCTCTGCAATGGTTCGGTATGGTGATACGATTATGCTTGTCACCGCGACTTCAAGGAAAGAAATAAAAGAAATGAAGGATTTTCTCCCTTTAATTGTTGATTACAGGGAAAGCACTTTTGCAGCAGGAAAAATTCCCGGAGGTTTTTTTAAAAGAGAAGGCAAGCCTACAGAAAGGGAGATTCTCGTAAGTCGATTAATAGACCGTCCAATTAGACCACTTTTTCCAGAAGGATACCATAATGATACTCAGATTATAGCTCTATTATTATCCGCGGATTTAGAGAACGAACCGGATACTCTCGGTATTATAGGTGCTTCTGCAGCTCTTTATCTTTCTGACATCCCTTTTGACATTCCTGTAGGTGCAGTAAAAGTCGGATTAATTAATGACGAATTTATAATTAATCCTTCTGTAAGTCAGTTAGATTCGACCAAACTTAATTTAACAGTTGCAGGCACTGAGGACGGAATAGTAATGGTTGAGGGAAGTGCCAATAATGTTGAGGATGAGAAGATAGTGGAGGCTCTTGTTTTTGCTCAGAAGTCCATTCAACAAATTATCCAAATTCAAAAGGAGTTATTTAAGAAATTGAAAATCCAGAAAAGAGGTTACGAAGCTATTGAGATTCGTGACGACGAATATAAAGAGATGGAAAATAAAATAGGAGATGAACTCGAGAAAGCTTTGATGGTTGAGAAAAAAGTTGAGAGAGAACAAAATATTAAAGGAATTTTTGAAAGACTTTTATCTGAAATTCCTGAAGACGATGAAATTGAACAATATAAATTAAAGAAGATTTTTGATGAAATTATCAAAAAAATAGTTAGAAAAAAAGTATTGGAAAAAGAACAGAGAGTGGATGGTAGAACATTAGATGAAATAAGACCAATATCCATTAAAGTAGGATTTCTTCCGCGTACCCATGGCTCAGCTTTATTTACGAGAGGAGAAACTCAGGCACTTGTTACTGCAACTCTGGGCACCTTTGAAGATGTTCAGAGACTTGATGGGCTTGGAGAAGAAGATGAGAAGAGATTCATGGTTCATTACAATTTTCCTCCTTTCTGTGTAGGGGAAGTTTCTTTCCTACGAGCGCCAGGCAGAAGAGAGATCGGGCATGGGGCTTTAGCTGAAAAAGCAATTCTTCCAGCCATACCTGACGAAGAGAAATTCCCTTACACCATTAGAATAGTCTCAGATATTCTTGAATCCAATGGCTCATCATCTATGGCTACTGTTTGCGGAGGGACTTTAGCTCTGATGGATGCAGGTGTTCCAATTAGCATGAGAATAGCGGGAATTGCTATGGGATTAATTACAGAAAATGATAAATATAAAATCCTCACTGATATTATAGGATTGGAAGACCACTACGGAGATATGGATTTTAAAGTAGCCGGAACCGAAAAAGGTATTACTGCAATTCAGATGGATATAAAGGTAAAGAATATTGACCCGGCTGTTTTAAAAGAAGCCCTCATTAAAGCTCGGGAAGCAAGAAAAAAGATTCTTGAAAAAATGAAAGAAGCAATTGCTGAGCCAAGAGCTGACATTTCCTCTTTTGCTCCAAGAATTAAGACAATAATTGTAAATCCGGATAAAATAAGTGACATTATAGGTCCTGGAGGGAAAAATATAAAAAAGATTATTTCTCAAACAC
>CAZWBN010000326.1:0-2049 GCA_964632095.1 uncultured Clostridia bacterium
ATGCTTCCTGGAAAAATTCTTAAAAAGGAAATTGTTTAAAACAGAGATTCCTTGTATAATAATTTTTTTATAAAAATAATTTAAAAATTATAAAGGAGTGAAAAAATGGAAGAGAAAGAATTCAAAGAAATTTTAATTCCAACAACTCTTTACAAGAAAATCGAAGAGAAAATTAAAGGAACAGAATTTTCCTCTGTATCAAGCTATGTTACAAAAGTTTTAAGAGAAGCTCTTTCAAAGGAAGAAGAGAAAAAAGAAGTTTTCAGTAAGGAAGACGAAGAAAAGGTAAAGGAAAGGCTAAAGGCTCTTGGATATATAGATTAAAATAAAATTATTTAAAACTTAAAATTTTTTTGAAAGGAGTTTAAAATGTTACCACCTCATGGAGGAGAATTGATAAATAGAGTTCTCACCGAAGAAAAAAAAGAAGAAGCACTGTTAAAAGCAAAAAGCTTATTTAAAATAAAGGTAAATTTAGAATTAATAAGAGATATAGAAAATATTGCAAAAGGAGTTTTCAGCCCTCTTGAAGGTTTTCTCTGCAAAGAAGATTTTTATAATGTTCTTAACCATATGAGATTAAGCAACGACCTTCCATGGACGATACCAATTGTGCTTGATGTCTCAAAAGAAATCGCTGATAAATTAAAAGAAGGACAACAAATCGCTCTTGTAAATGAAAAGGAAGAGCCTATCGCCATTTTTCATCTGGAAGAAAAATATACATATGACAAAGAAGAATACGCAAAAAAAGTATTCCAGACTACAGATTTGAGTCACCCAGGAGTTGCAAAAATAAAAGAGATGGGAGAAGTTTTACTTGGAGGAAAAATTGATTTAATAAAACAAACACCATCTCCCTTTGATCGCTACAATTTATCTCCTTTGGAAACAAGAGTTTTATTTAAAGAGAAAGGATGGAAGACAATAGTTGGTTTCCAGACAAGAAACACACCCCATATTGGACACGAATATGTCCAAAAAACTGCCCTCACTTTTACAGATGGAATTTTTGTAAATCCAGTAATTGGAAAAAAGAAAAAAGGTGATTTTAAAGACGAGGTAATATTAAAATCATACGATGAGTTAATCAAACATTATTATTTAAAAGAAAGAGCTGTAATGGCAATTCTTCTAACTGAAATGAGATATGCTGGTCCGAGAGAAGCAATTTTTCATGCTATAATTCGAAAAAATTTTGGTTGTACTCACTTCATTGTAGGAAGAGACCACGCAGGAGTTGGAAATTTCTATCCTCCCTATGCGGCTCAGGATATATTCAGTGAATTTCCAGATTTAGGAATAGTCCCATTATTTTTTAAATCTTTTTTCTATTGTAAAAAATGCAATTCCGTGGAAAACGAAAAAACATGTCCCCATTCACCTTCAGAACACATTAATTTTAGTGGGACAAAAATTAGAGAAATGATAAAAGAGGGTAAAACTCCTCCTCCTGAGTTAATGAGACCAGAGGTTGCAAGAATAATAATGAGTTATAAAAATCCATTTGTTGAATGAGAGGTGTGGAATGAATAAAAAAGTTTTTATCATTGGTCTCGATTCAACTCCCCCCGAGATTCTTTTTGAGCAAAAGGAAAAATTTCCCAATATTAAAAAACTAATTGAAAATGGATTATACGGAAAACTAACAAGTTCACATCCTCCAATTACTATACCTGCTTGGATGGTAATGTGTACAAGTAAAAACCCAGGCAAATTAGGGCTTTACGGATTTCGTCATCGCAAAGATTATTCTTATAAAGATATCTGGATTGCTACATCTCAATCAATAAAAGAAAAAACTGTATGGGATGTGCTTACTGAATATGAAAAAAGAAGCTGTCTCGTAAGTATACCTCCTTCCTATCCACCGAAAAAAGTTAATGGGAGTTTAATTTCATGTTTCATTACTCCGGATGCAGAAAAAAATTATACTTATCCACCTGAATTAAAATATGAAATTGAAGAAAAATTTGGACCTTATAAATTTGATGTTAAATTTAGAACAAATGAAAAAGAAAAATTAAAAGAAGAAATATTCCAAATGAC
>CAZWBN010000327.1:0-2044 GCA_964632095.1 uncultured Clostridia bacterium
AGAGGCAGTTACCGCTACTTCTACAAAGCTCCTTAGAACAATATATGCTCTTCTCTCTCAAAATCGGCTCTTCACTGAAGTCCCTTTTATTCATCATTCTATATAGTTGACTCCTTAAATTATAGAGGTGGGAACAAATTATATACCCCCTCCCCACTTTAATAATTGACTCCATAGGAGTCAATTATTATTCAAATTAAATGAATTTGTCAAATAAAAATTTAATAAAATTTCAGATATATTTAAAAACAGCAGGAATACGAGAAAAATAACTATTTGTTTTTTAGGTTTAATTTAAAGGACTTATGGAGAAAAAAACAAATATTAATTAAACTTGTTTCTTCTGAAGAACAATTTTTCCCATTGTTTCCATTATTATTTTCACAGCTGCTGAAGCTGTTATTCCAGTTAAATCTCTTTTTGGATTAAGTTCTACTACATCCATTCCAACAATATAAGCTTTTAAATTATGAATTATTCTAATTACCTGACGGGTTGTTAGACCTCCTGGTTCATGATGAGAAACACCCGGTGCAAAAGCAGGGTCAAGGGAATCCAAGTCAAAAGAAATATAAAGAGGGTTCTTGAATTCAAGAATAATATTATCTTTGAAATCCTTCATTTCTATCATTTTTATATTGTATTTTTCAGCTTTTTCTTTATGCTCTCCAACTTTTGCTCGAATTCCTATCTGGACTAAGTTCTTTGCGAGTCCTTTCTCCATTATTCTGGCAAAAGGGCAGGCATGAGAGAAAGGGTCTCCATATAACTCATCATATAAATCAGGATGAGCATCAAAGTGTAATATATCTAAGGATTTATATTTACGAGAAAAAGCCTTGATTATTGGATAAGTTATTGAATGATCCCCGCCCAGGAGAAAAGGAATCACTCCTTTATTAATTATTTGAAAAACTCTTTCTTCAATATGAGCAAAAATTTCAGATTCAGAACCTTCAAGAACTAAATCCCCGAGGTCTACAATGCTTGTTTCTTCCTCTAAATCAATGCCCAGTTCAGTCCATGCATTAATCATTTCACTCGTTGACGCTTCACGAATTGCTTTGGGACCTAATGAAGCACCTTTTAAATAGGAGGATTTTTCATCATAAGGAATCCCTAAAATAGCAATTTCATACTTATCAGTTTTTCTTATTGCTCCACCAAAGTCAGTCATTTTTCATTATTCTACTGTAACACTTTTAGCAAGATTTCTTGGCTGATCAACATCAGTTCCTTTTCGAACTGCAATATAATAAGCAAAAAGTTGTAAAGGAATAGTTGTCAAAAACGGTGTAAGAATTTCTTCAGTCACTGGAATTCTAATTACATCAGTAACCCCTTTCGCTATTTCATTATTATCTTCATCTATTACTGCAATTACTTTGCCTCCCCTTGTCCAGACTTCAGAAATATTATTTAAAATTTTCGAATAGACCCTATCTCTCATAGCAATTGCCATTGTAGGGGTCTGTTCATCAATCAATGCAATTGGACCATGTTTCATCTCTCCAGCAGGATAGCCTTCTGCATGAATGTATGAAATTTCCTTTAATTTCAAAGCTCCTTCCAGACTGATTGGATAATTTACCCATCTTCCTAAATAAAGAAAATTTTGATAGGTGTAATATTTATTGGCTAATTCTTCGATAATTTTGCTTTTATTAAGAAATTTTTCCATTTTATGAGGAATAACTTGCAATTCAGAAATATACTTTTTAAGTTTAGAGGGTTTAATTGTCCTTCTTTGCTGAGCAAGAAAAAGTGCTAAAAGGAAAAGAATCCCGAGCTGAGTGGTAAAAGCTTTTGTTGAGGCAACTCCTATTTCAGGTCCTGCCTGAGTATAAAGAGTGACATCAGATTCGCGAGCAATAGCACTTTCAGGAACATTGATTATTCCAAGACTCCTGCCTCCCCTTCTTTTAACCTCCCTTAAAGAAGCCAGGGTATCAGCAGTTTCTCCAGATTGGCTAATAAATATAAATAGAGAATTTTCATCCACAAGAAAATCTCTGTAACGAAATTCAGAAGCATAATCTACTTC
>CAZWBN010000328.1:0-2027 GCA_964632095.1 uncultured Clostridia bacterium
TGTATAATCTTCAGATTGAATCGCATAAATATTATCCTTTAAATCAATATCAAAATAAGCATGTGCGAGAATGAATTGATGGGTATATACTAACGGATGCGCTGGATAGAAACTCTTTATTGGTTTGAAATTTGAATTCAGTTTTTTTAAAAAATACCATTTATTTTCTTCTGTTATCTCGATTTCATTAGCAATGATACTTCCATCTGATAAAAATTTAAAAGACTTAATTAGACGAGATGGAAAAGATTTTAAAAATTTTCCTTTTTTATTGAATATATTAATTCTATTTGATGAGATTAGATAAATGATATTTCTTTTTTTATCAAACACAAAACTTTGTATTCTTATAAATTCTCCAGGACCTTGCCCTCGTCTTCCAAATGAAAGGATTAATTTTCCCTTTTGATTATATTTTCTAATTCTGTAACTTTTATTATCTGCAATCCAAAGATTTCCTTCATTATCTACTTTAAAATCTGAAATTACGGAAATTAATTCTTTTTCTTGAGATAGTTTTATTTTTTCTATTATTTGAAATGCATCGTTGAAACATAATTTTGAGCCATATACCTGCAAATAAAAGCAAAAGATAATAAAAGAAAAAATTGTTTTTCTCATTTTTTCTTATATTTTATTTTAAAATTTTTAAATTCTTTCTTTTCCAAAAGCTCCTCCTAAATATTAAATAAATTATCGGGAAGGAATTCATTAATTCTGATAGATTTTATTCTATTCCAGTGTTCGCTTATTAAATTACCTTTTTCATCAAATTTCTTCTGAACAATCAATGTAGGAATAAACATTCCTGGTAGAATCTCTTTAAAGTCTTTAAATTCAAGAATTGAGGAAATTTGTCGTTGATTTTTATAATTTTCTATTTTTATTACTGAGTTTTTATTCGATGAAATCCAAAATTTCTTATTACCTTGAAGTATTATGTAAACTCGTTCTCCCTTTAAAAATTTTTCCTCAAGAAATGTTATTGGTTTATCTTCAGGCATTGGGATTATTGTCTCTAAAGGAAGGCGCAAGGCTTTTTTCTTCTCAGAAGGAGTTGCCCATCGAGATTCAATTTTTGGCTCAAAGTCTCCAACAAGTGATTCTATTTTTTCATATAATCTATTGTCTTTATATACTGAAGTAACTTTTGTTTCATATTTACTGGAGCCCTTTTTGTCAGGAAAATAAATAACCATTTTTGATTTATCCGCTTTCCAATAAAACTCAATTTTTAAATTATCTGCTTTCTCGAATTCCGAAACTTCTGACTCAATTTTATTTATTTTCTCAGAAGCAAGAAAAACTACTTTCCTAATCATTGTAAAAGAAAGAGTTTTTAATGAATTTCTTTTCTTTTTCAATAAATTAAAAATTTTCTTTGCTTTTGAATCTAATTGAGCGAGTAAATTTTTACTCAAAACAGATAAAGGTCTTATAATTAGAATTGACCCGAGACCTAATATGCTTATGAACCTTCTTCTTGTTACTTTCCCCATTGCCTTTCCTCCTCTATAAAAAATTTATTTATCAAATATCGTAAAGTCAAGAATTTTTATTTGGTAAATTTTACGATTTGTATTTTCTCCTATACTCAGAGGGAGATAGTCCAGTTATTTCTTTTTTAAAATTTATAAAATGACCTTTCTCTAAGAAAATTATTCTTTTAAGTCTAATTAATTTAGATAGGAAAAATTAAACTTATTTTCCCTTTATATACCTAAAATTAAAGAGAAAATATATTATTTACTAAGTTTTAAATTATACTACAATCTACTTCACACCAATAGGCATCAACAACTCCTGAACTCCATTCACCTTCAGGCTCAATACAATAGCAAACAAAAATCCATGAACATTTATAAGGTGGTACATTAAATTGGTCACATATACCTTGAGGATAGAAAGGGTCACATCCATCACAATTACCCCATCCACACTTTTGATAGCACAATGCATCTATATCAGATTTATCTGGATAACAACGGCAAGAATGTCCAGCTCCCACAACCAGAGAATTAATTAGA
>CAZWBN010000329.1:0-2027 GCA_964632095.1 uncultured Clostridia bacterium
AAATAGTGTTTGTTTTTACTATTATTGGTATTATTTTAATAATTTTAGGAATCATTGGTTGTATAGTCCCTGGACTTCCTGGTCCACCCTTGAGTTATTTAGCTCTTATTTCTCTCTCAATTTCAAAAAAGTGGGAAGTATTTAGCCCATGGTTTCTCGTTTCAATGGCTGGACTGACCATCTTAGTTACAGCTATAGATTTCGTTATCCCTGCTTTTGGTGCTAAAAAGTTGGGAGCTTCAAAATATGGTTTCTGGGGAGCTGTTATAGGAATGATTATAGGACTTTTTTATTTTCCTCCTCTGGGAATGATAATCGGAGCTTTTCTTGGAGCTTTTGCAGGTGAAATTATAAGTGGAAAACAGACATATGGAGCTTTGAAAGCTGGATGGGGTGTTTTTATAGGAGTAATTACTGGAACTATTTTGAAATTAATTGTGTCTGGTATAATGACATTTTACTTCTTTAAAGCCCTATTTTAATTATTTTCAGTGACGGAAATGTCTAATTTCAGTAAATATCATTGAAACTCCATAATTATCCGCTGCTTTTATAACTTCTTCGTCACGAATTGAACCACCTGGCTGGATGAATGCAGAAGCACCAGCTTTAACACATTCTTCCAAAGCATCAGGGAAAGGGAAAAATGCATCTGAAGCTACAACTGAGCCTTTAAGGGAAAGTTTTGCTTTTAAAATTGCAACCTTTGCAGCATCAACTCTGCTCATCTGACCAGCTCCAATTCCTGCTGTTTGCAGGTTTTTCGCGAAAACAATTGCGTTGGATTTTACATACTTAACAATTTTCCAGGCAAAAAGTAAATCTTCCAGCTCTTTTTTTGAAGGTTTCTTTTTTGTAACAATTTTTAATTTATCCTTTATATAATCGATATCGTCTTTTTTCTGGACAAGCCATCCACCTGTTATTTTTTTTAAATCCATTTTATCCTTAATTCCGTAGGAAAGGCTTACAATCCTTAAATTCTTTTTTACCTGAAATATTTCTAATGCTTTTTCTGAAAATTCAGGTGCAATTACCACTTCAAAAAATGATTTTACAATTTCTGAAGCTACCTGTTCATCTACTGGACAGTTGAAGCCTATTATTCCCCCAAATGCTGAAAGAGGGTCAGTTTGTAATGCTTTTTCGAAAGCTTCCAGGGCATTTTTTCCTATGGCAGCACCACATGGGCTGTTATGTTTTATTATACAACAAAAAGGCTCTTTGAATTCCGTGCATAGTTCATATGCCGAATTTATATCAAGTAAGTTATTAAAAGATAATTCTTTTCCCTGATATTTGACCATATTCTGGAAAAAAGAAGAATCTGGCTCACTATATAAAGCAGCTCTCTGATGAGGATTTTCTCCATAACGCAGTTCCTGGATTTTCAATAAACTTAGATTAATTACAGGCAAAAAAAGTTCCTTTCTTTCTGTAAGAGATTCAAGATAATTTAAAATATAGGAATCATATTCTGAAGTAATTTGAAAAGCTTTTTTAGCAAATTCAAGTCTCTTGTTAAAACTTATGTCTTTTTCCTCTTTCAAGAGTCGAATAATTTCATGGTAATCATTCGGGTCAACAACAACAATAACATATTTGAAATTCTTGGCTGCTGCTCGAATTAAGGAAACACCACCTATATCTATAAATTCCAAGGCTTCATCAAGCTCTAATTCCCCTTTCGAAACGACTTCCTTGAAAGGATAGAGATTAACTACAATCATATCAATTGGTTTAATATTAAATTCTTCTATTTCTTTCATGTCTTTTTCTTTATTTCTTCGAGCTAAAATTGCACTGAAAAGAAAGGGATGAAGAGTTTTTACTCGACCCTCGAGAAGTTCGGGAAAGTTTATTAATTTTTCAATTGGAATATTTGGGATCTTGTTTTTCTCAAGGAATTTAGATGTTCCTTTTGTAGCTATTATTTCCCATTCATTTTCAATTAAAAATTTACTGAACTCGACAAGCCCGGTCTTATTAAAAACACTTATTAAGACTCTTTTCATTTATTTCCTCCT
>CAZWBN010000330.1:0-2026 GCA_964632095.1 uncultured Clostridia bacterium
CTATTTTTGTGTTATAAATTTAAATTTTGTAACACCAAAGGACTGAAATATGAATATCACTTCATTTTCCATTTTATTAAGTACAGCTTTTACTCTTGGACTCGTCCACACTCTAATAGGACCAGACCATTATCTTCCTTTCATCCTTCTTGCAAGAGCAAGAAACTGGAGATTAAGAAAAACTCTATGGATTACTTTTGTATGTGGAGTTGGTCATGTTCTCAGCTCAGTAGTTATCGGCATGATTGGAATCGCAGCAGGCATTGCAGTTGCTAAACTTGAAGGAATCGAAAGTGTAAGGGGAAATATTGCATCTTGGATTCTCATTGCTTTTGGTTTCATTTATGGGTTATGGGGTTTATATGTGGGCATAAAAAGAAAGAGACATGTTCATCCTCACATCCACCTCAATGGCTTTGAACATGTGCATGAGCATTCTCATGAAGGAGAACACACTCATCTTCATATCACAAAAAAGGATATTACCATATGGACATTATTCATAATTTTTGTTCTCGGTCCATGCGAACCCCTTATTCCTTTAGTAATGTACCCTGCTGTCCATTATGATTGGTTAGGAATTGCAGTTGTTACCTTGGTCTTTGGAGGAATAACAATAGCTACCATGATGACTCTGGTTGGTCTTGCGTCATATGGATTGTTGAAATTGCGTCTTGATTTCTTAAGTCGCTTTGTCCATGCGCTTGCAGGAGGAATAATTGCTCTTTCTGGTCTGGCAATAAAATTTTTAGGACTTTAAAAATAATAGACTTTAAAAATAATATTTGTTGACTCCAATATTTTAATATGCTAATCATTATTTCGTAATAAAAAGTCATGGTAAAAGAAGGTATTCCTTTTGTCATTTTTTTTATGGGGCTTCTTCTCATAAGCCTCATTCTGAAATTATGGATTATTTCATTTTTGTTTCTAATTTTATGTTTTCAAATGATTTTTTTCTTCCGGGACCCAAAACGCAATATTATAGAAGGAAAAAATCTTATTCTCTCTCCTGCTGATGGAAAAATCATAAAAATTGAGAAGGTAAATTCCCATCCCTTCTTTAATAATAAACCAGCTACAATTGTGAGTATTTTTCTTTCCCTTTTTGATGTCCATATAACAAGAACACCAATAGAAGGGTATGTTAAAAAATTAGAATACAAAAAGGGTAAATTTTTCCCTGCGTACAAGGATAAAGCTCAAACATCTAATTCTTGCGCTACCCTTTTTATTGAAAATAAAAATACGCTTATTGCAGTAAAACATATTGCAGGTATATTTGCTCGAAAAGTAAAATGCTGGATAAGAGAAAAAGATTATTTGAAAAGTGGGCAAAAAACAGGATTAATTTATTTCGGTTCAAGGGTTGACCTGTTTCTCCCTCAGAATGTTATTCTCAAAGTAAATATTAATCAAAAAGTCAAAGGTGGAGAAACCATTATAGGAGAATTAAAATGAAAAAAAGAAAAAAAAGAAGAGCGAGTATTTTTTTGCTTCCAAGTTTCTTTACAACAGTCAATCTATTTTTTGGTTACCTATCCATAATTTCAATTTTGAAAGGAAATTATAAATTAGCAGCAATATGGATTGTCTCAGCCGCAATAATTGATGCAATAGATGGAATACTTGCAAGACTAACTAAAACCACCTCTGACTTTGGTCTTCAATTTGATTCCCTTGCGGATGCAATTTCCTTTGGAATTGCCCCCTGCCTTTTGCTCTATTATTGGGGATTTAGCAAATTATCCAATTTTGCATGGACATTTCCATTTATCTATTTAGTTGCAGGTATTCTCCGTTTAGCAAGATTTAATATTTATCAGGGTAAATATAATGAAAAAAAATATTCGATTGGACTTTCAATTCCATCTGCAAGTTTAATGATTTCAGCTCTCGTATTGTTCCATCCCCTTCCAATAAATAATCAGAATTCTCTAATTATTTTATGCTTTTTCGTTTTAACTTTATCATTTCTTATGATAAGCAAATTAAAGTATTTATCCTATAAATCAATGAATCTCCG
>CAZWBN010000331.1:0-1992 GCA_964632095.1 uncultured Clostridia bacterium
AAGAGGCAAGAAAAATAGAGGATTTAAACACTTTTTCCCGTCATGTTTGTGACCGTCACTTTGGAATAGGAGCAGATGGATTGATAATTACCTCCTTAGTTGGAAAAGAAAAAAATGAGGCTTCTTTCAGAATTTTTAATCATGATGGCACAGAAGCTGAAGTCTCCGGCAATGGACTACGATGCGCAGCTGCTTATATGTATTATTTTGGATTAACCGATTCAAAAAAAATAACTTTTAATACAAATGCCGGCACAAGAGTGAGTGAGCTACTTGAGAGAGATAAAATAACCTATTTATTACGGATAGATATGGGAGTTCCTGTTTTTTCTTCCCGTGAAATTCCCTTTGATGATGGCTCGGAATATGAAAAATTGGTGGATTATGATTTGGTTATAGGTCAGAAAAAATACAAAATAACCTGTCTTTCCATAGGCAATCCTCATTGCGCTGTTTTTCTTTCAAGTTTTCCTTCAAGAATAGAATGGCATCAAATGGGAAGAGAAATTGAATCGCATCCTTTTTTCCCAAATAGAACAAATGTGGAATTCGTTAAAGTAATTAATAGAAATGAGATAGAAGCTCTTTTCTGGGAAAGAGGAGTCGGAGAAACTTTAGCTTCTGGAAGTGGAGCCTGTGCTTCAGCTGTTGCATCAATTCTTAAAGGTTTAACCGATAAAAGAGTGAAAGTAAAGACAAGTAGCGGGGAACTTATTGTTGAGTGGGAAGGAGATAAAATATATCAAATTGGTCCTGTAGAAGTTATTTGCGAAATTGCCCTTCTTAAAGAAATTTAGTAAAAATTAAAAAATTAATAAGAATACCTTATTCCAAGACTGATGATTGTTGCATTAAGATTGAATTTCTGCGTTACGGGATAGCCTCCATAAATAGTGGAAATTTCTCTTTCTTTTCCAAGAGCGTAAACTCCAGCAAAATTAAGTTCTACTTTTCCTGCTCTATATCCGATTCCACCGAAGAGAACAATTTTATCCACATCTATATCCATCAAGTTTAAAGTTTCATCAGGGCGAGCATAATTGTCGTATGCCGCTCCGCCTCGTATAGCTACTCCATTAGGAAAAACATATTCAGTTCCAATCTTAAATTTAACTACATTTTTGTAGTTAATGACCTCGCTTTTATCTATATCCATTGTAATGCCAGGAGCAACTGGAACATCCTTAATTTTACCTTCCAGTTTATCAAGAGATGACCAGTGAGAATAATCTACATCAGCAGAAATCAAGAAGTTTTCTTTTAAATGATAAGAAATTCCGAGTTCAACTGAATAGGGAAGGTTGAATTTAGTCTCTGAATCAAAACTCATTCCCATAAGTTTTGTATCACCTTCGATTTTCATCTTTGCAGGTCCATGGAAGCTCAATCCAATTCCAATTTTTTCATTTGGGCGATAAAGTATTCCAAAACCTGCAGTATAAGAAGTGCCTGTCTCATCTATACTCATTGAGCCATAAAGAGGATTTACTGTTTCAACTTCCATTTTCCCTTTATAGATGCTGAAATTTACTCCCGCTGAGAATTTTTCTGAAAATTTATACGCAATTGAAGGAGTAAAAGAATAAATTCCTAAAATTGCCTTTAATGGGTAACCAAGGTCCTGTTTAGACCAATCGACTCCTCCTCCTCCGTATGGGCAGAAAACACCGAATCCAAAACTCCATCTATCTCTTTTTATTGAAACAAAAGCCTGGGGATAATAATTTTTCAATTTACTGTAAACAGTAGTTCCTGAGGGAAAAGTATAGCTATGTTTTGGCATTATATAAATTCCTTCCAACGATAAATTAATGGAATGAGTCTGAAATGTTAAACCTGCGGGATTATAAAAGATAGCACTCGGGTCATCTGCCACTGCTGTAAATGCAGTCGCCATAGAAAGAGCTCTTGTGCCCATTAATATATTATCCCACGCCCCAGCATAAATAAAAATAACACAGGAGATTAAGCCGATTAATAATGCAGTGAATT
>CAZWBN010000332.1:0-1981 GCA_964632095.1 uncultured Clostridia bacterium
CTGAATATCAGGATATAGTAGCAGCTGCGAAATATTTACAAAAACGACCAGAAGTAGACCCATTAAAAATAGGACTCTGGGGAGGTTCCTATGGAGGTTATCTCACAGCCCTTGGTTTAGCCAGAGATTCAGATCTTTTTGCAGCAGGAGTTGATTTCCATGGCGTTCACGATTGGTCCTTAAGAGGAAGAAGAAGAGATGGAGGAGGATGGGGATTAAGAGGAGAAGAATTAATGCGTAAAGCCTATGATTCTTCTCCAGTTGCGGATATCGATTTTTGGACTTCACCGTGCCTTTTTATTCACGGAGATGATGACAGAAATGTTGATTTCATTCAGACAACCGATTTAGTTCAGAGACTTAAAGAACTCGGCAAAGCTCATGTGGAAACACTAGTTTTCCCTGACGAGGTTCATGGTTTCCTTTTACATAGAAGCTGGCTAAAAGCTTATCAAGCGGCTGTAGATTTCTTTGATAGATTTTTAAAAGGAACTAAATAAATTTAAGACTAAAAATATATAAAATTTTGGAGGTAGAGGAAATGAAAAAATTCATTTTAATTTCTGTATCATTTCTTGTGATTTTACTTTTCACAAGTTTTCTTCATGCTGAAAAAGTAACTTTCAAGTGGTTTGGTCATGCCTGTTTTTTGATTGAGACATCAAACAATACAAAAATAATTACAGACCCTGTATCCATGGGAGATTACAAGGTTCCTTCAGATTTAATTCCTGATATAATTACAGTTTCTCATGAGCATGGAGACCATAATAAAGTTGAGACTGTTTCTGGCAATCCAATAGTTATAAGAGGGCTTACTTCTGGAGGAAAAGAATTTGCAGAAATTGATAGGAAAATAAAAGATGTTAGAATTTATACAGTTCCTTCTTATCACGATAAGGTTAAAGGAGAGAAAAGAGGATTAAATGCTATTTTTGTTTTTGAATTTGATGGGATTAAAGTTGTTCATCTTGGTGATTTGGGGCATGTTTTAACACAAGAGCAAATAAATAAAATAGGTAAAGTTGATGTATTAATGATTCCTGTTGGAGGAAAATATACAATTTATGGAGATGATGCACATAAAGTAGTTTCTCAGCTCAAACCCAGAATGATAGTCTTTCCAATGCACTATAAAACAGAAGTAGCTAATTTTCTTCCTTATTCAGCTGATGATTTTGTAAAAGGAAAAGAGAATGTCAGAAGAATAAAGGGAAATACTTATATGCTTGACCTAAAAAATCTTCCAAAGAAAATGGAATATATTATACTGGACTATAAATAAACTTTAAACCAAAATTGGAACTCTAATTAAGGTTGTAGTTCCTTTGTAAGGTTTACTTCTGATAAGAATAGTTCCATCATGTTGATCAATTATCTTTTTAGCAATGGATAAGCCGAGCCCGGTGCCGCCTTCTTTTGTTGAAAAATAAGGCTCAAATATTTTTTCAAGTAATTCTTTTTTTATTCCTATTCCCGTATCTGAAATTTCAATATTTATCCATTTACCCTCTATCCATACTTTAATTCTGATTTCTCCCTTTCTCTGTATTGCTTCAACAGAATTGACTAATATATTCCTAAAAGAGATTTTTATCTTTTCTTTATCAGCATAGACAAAGACTCTTTCACTTGGAAACATTTCTGTGAATTTTATTTTTTTGGCAAACGTTTTCTTATAAGGAGTAATTTCTTCTTTGATTATTTCAATAAGATTAAATTTTTCTTTAACCAATTTTTCTTCACGAGCAAAAATCAAAAATTCCTGCGCAATCTTTTTTAGATGTTCTGCTTCTCTAATGATATATTCTGCGGATTCTTTTATTGTTTCATCAAGCTCGGAGCTTTTATCTTCATAAATCTTTAAAATTTGCTCTGCAGAGAGAAGGATAGGTGTAAGAGGATTTTTAATTTCATGAGCAATTCTTCGAGCCATTTCTGTCCATGCGACTTTTTTACTCATTTCAGCAATTTCTTTTTG
>CAZWBN010000333.1:0-1978 GCA_964632095.1 uncultured Clostridia bacterium
CTAATTCTTCTATCTTTATTAATCCCTTTTCAGTTGCAACTAATGTATCTCCTACCACACAAGGATTTGTTGCTCGAATCGGTCCGAGATATTTTGTTGAATTGAGTCTATTAATTCTATCTATAAATACAAGTCCCGGGTCTCCCACTGCCCAGGCAGATTCAACTATCATACGGAAGATTTCGCGTGCCTTCTTTTTACCCACAACTTTTTTAAGATGAGGATTATAGATTTCATAATAACCATCATTTTTCACAGCGCGCATGAATTTATCAGTTGCTGCAACAGAAATATTAAAATTGGTAAGAGTTCTGCCATCCCTTTTCATTGTTATGAATTCCTCAATGTCTGGATGGTCAACCCTCAAAATACCCATGTTTGCGCCTCTCCTTGTATTATGCGAGACAAATCCATTGGCAATGTATGTGTGAGAACCAGGCACTGAAAGGTCAAGAGTTAAGGAGTAACCTTCTTTTACTACTTTTACTCTGTCATAGAACTGGTTTTTCTTGAGTAAGGACATAAGAGCATGATTCTCTCTGAGTTCTGGATGCTTTTCTATAAGATAATTCAATCTTGAGCGGGTCAAGTTCCTTGGAGAAACAACTCCTACCAGATAATGCTGGATATCTCTGTAAAGAGCTCTGTTCGCTCCTTTTTTGGTTCTTCCAGCACCACATCCTGCACCCACATATTTATAACAGGCAGTAATCACATAAGCTTGATTAGGTATAACATCATTAAATTCCCATGGCTTTTCTGACATACTCTGCAATCTTTCCCTTTTCAATTTGCTTGTAAAACCTATTCTATTAATAAAGTTTTCATATCCAGTCTTGGTGATTATATTTAATCTATATAGAGGATTACGACCAAAACTATCCTTTCTTTCTGCCTGATAGAATTTACGGGAAGGAATTCCAAGACTCAATAATAAAATTTGAATTTGATCAATCAATTTTTCAGAAATTGATGAGAAAGAAATATAACCTTCCTTGGATATAGTTCCGTCAGCTTCAAAAAGACCTCTGAGGAAAGCATATGCATTTTCCTTTGTTGTTTTAAAAATGATTTCTGGTATTTCTGCTTTTGAAGAGGATTCTTTAACTATTCCAATTTTCTTAAACCATTTTTCAAGAATAGTGCTCTGAAAAATAAGTTTAATGCTTGCATCATTTGATTTCTGTTCAACTCGACCTTCAATGCCAAATTCTTTTTTTACTATTTTTTCAAAGTGTTCTTTTAAATCAAGTTGAGAATGGGAAATTGAAAGAATTAATCTTCCATTATGAAAACATCCATCTCCTATAAAATATCCAAATAATTCGCTCAATTCAGGGGTTAATTTTTCAGGAAGGCGAATTTTTTTTGCATTAAAATGAGGTTTTATTTCTAATTTAGGCAAGAATGTAGAAGTATCAATGTATGTATCCTTTTGAAGGGCGACCCAGTCACCTTCATTGATTTCACTCAGTTTTTTCCAGACATACTCGCCTCTTTCATTTATCACTCTAATTCTATGGTCTGGAGTCGCTGTAAGATGGTATCCGCATTCTGTGATAATAGTTTTTACTAATACTTTGCCATTATTATAAAATTCGTCGGTTTCCATTAAACCTTCATCGGTCTGGACTTTTATTTTTAAAGGATACCAGCCAGGTTTATTAGTAGGACCTAATTCTCTGATTTCTACCATGCCTTTATCAGTGGGAACAATAGTATCTGGTGCAACGCATCCACCTTGTTTTACAGCTTCTGTTGCTGCGTCAATAACCTTGAGGAAGGAGACAGGGCCAGAGGCAATTCCCTGAGTTTTGCGGACAAAACTTCCCTTTGGACGCAAACGACTGAAATCGAAACCCGTATTATGCACTAAAAGAAATCCACCATTCCCTGCTATATAGTTATTGTATTTCTCAACTGTAAAATCATAAAAAATTGTACTACCTGATTTTGGTCTATAAGTTCTGAGCACCAC
>CAZWBN010000334.1:0-1967 GCA_964632095.1 uncultured Clostridia bacterium
CTATCTTCCATTCACAATCATTATTTAAAAGACAGGCTAAACAATAATAATAAATATCTTTTATCAAAGCCACTTCAGTTATCGTTTTAGAAAATTTAGCAAACGGAATCTTAATCAATAAAGGAATAGTTATTTCTTGATTATATACACTTAGTCCATGCCCAAGAAAATCTTTTTCTCCAAGAAATTCTCCATGGTCAGAAGTAACAATAATTAAAGAATTATCATATAAATTTTTTTGTTTCAGAAAATTTATAAATTTTTTCAATGTCTGGTCTAGATACTTAATCTCAGCATCATAAAGCTCTATAAGTATCTTTTTATCTCTCTCTGATAAAATTTTTTCCCCATTAATGATTTTAATAAAATCTCTATCTGAATGAACCCAATCATATCCTATCCTCCCCCAATATGAGATATTTATTTTATCCGAATCATCTATATAGGCAGTTGGAGGAAGGTAGGGACCATGCGCTTCCATAAAATTCAAAAAGAGAAAACAAGAAGAATCAAAACAATTCTTTTCTAACCATTGTTGGGCTTGGTTTACAATTTCTTCAGCACTCTGATAAGGGCGATAATATTTATAATAAAACGCTGAATCAAAAGAAAGAAAATTAGTTAAGCGAGCAATAAATCCATTTTTACATAATTGTCTTACTAAATCTAGTCTAAAATTATAAATATTTAAAGGATTAAAACGAGAGCTAAAATAATCAAATCCTTGATTCATTTTATAATGTTGGTTAATATAAGCAAAATTAGCTGAGATTGCGCAGGTTCTATAATGATTTTCTTTTAACACCTCAGCAAGGGTATAACAAGAAGATTCTAAAGGAAAGGAAACCCGTAATTGATAATTAGCATGAGCATTATGTTCGTGGGGATACAGTCCTGTAAATAAAGAAGCGTGAGCAGGTAAAGTCCAAGGAGCAGTAGTATATGCATTGGTAAAAACCAAACTTTCTTTTGCTAATTCTTCTAGAAAGGGGGTAGTTGGATGATGATATCCATATAAGGAAAGATGGTCTTTACGCACAGTATCTAGAACAATAAGAATCAGATGAGGCTTCTGAAAATGAAGAGCTTTTGAGGAATTGCGCGGAGAAAAAGTTGGCTGAAAATTTTTATTAGGAGTAAAAGAAGGAAAGAGAGTAATCCCTATCCAGAAGAAAAATATAATCAAACAGCTAAGTATTATCCATTTCAATTTCAAATTACGGATACTTAGGTTGAGCAAATAAGCAATAATCATCAAATTAAAAATATGAAAAGAGGTAAAATGAAGAATAGGATTAATAGATTCAGGTGAAAGAATTGCCCAAGTAAGCCAAAGAAAAGCAACGCCGAATCCAGAAAAAATATTTAAATATCTTTGGGAATAATAAGCCCGTTGGAAAATTATCCCTAAGAAAATAATAATTAAAATTACCCGGAGTAGCCATTGATTCTGATTCCAAGGATTCTGAAAATTCTTAAAAATGATTAAAAACAACCAAAACAAATAAATCAAAAGAAAGACAGTTATAATATATCTGAAATTGCGTTTAATTAAGAAAAAACCCTCTAAAATTCTCCCGATAAAAATTCCTAAAAAAGAAATCAAAAAATAGATCAGCAAAAATAACCATCCAAAAGCAAAAGGCCAGAGGTCAAAAGAAGTAATAAGACGAAATCCTTGCTCAAGAATGAACAAAACAAATCCTAAAATAAGACAAAGGAAAATTATTTTTAAAATTTCTCTTGGGGATTTAAAATCTAAATTCATCTCTTAAATTATATTTTATTAGACACATTTTGTTTGTCAAGAATTCTAACTCAAAGTGTAAGCAGTATCTGAGCTTCAAATTACTGTCCGGTTAACTAATTCAACAATATGGGTTAATTTAAACCCGAGCTCTTGAGCAGGTCCAGAAAGCATATCCATACAGACCGGGCAGAGGCAGACCAGCTCCTCGGCTCCGGCT
>CAZWBN010000335.1:0-1922 GCA_964632095.1 uncultured Clostridia bacterium
AAATTCAAGAATAATACTTGAAGCAATTGCTATCAAATATTGGTATGGTTTACATCCCAATATAGCAAAAGTAGAACTTAAACAAGTAAATAAAATAATACCTCCACGATCAACAGAATATTATGAATTCGAGTTAGACTTCTCAGAATTAAAAAAATTTGGAACCGGCTATTCTTTAATGAAAGATATTTTTTGTGAACCTATAATTCATTATAAAGATTCTAGAAACCACTCACATATGATCAGTAATAGATTTTTTATGGCTACGGAAGAGCGAAGAGTTTTAATATAAAAATTTCTCATTTAAATCTTGCAACTACCTTCTTAATGTCAAATTTCAAAATTCAAATGTCAAAAATTTTGGAATTTGAGTTTTGGACTTTGAATTTGATTTGAAATTTGGGCCTTGACATTTGGATTTAATAATTTTTTAAATTTTTTGATTTTTTCTCTTGACATACAGTATATTGTGCATTATATTTAATAAGCCTCAACATATAGGGGTAAAGGAGGAAGAATCATGGGTAAAGATAAGAATGAAGGTTTCCCGGAAAATGCGATAAGGATTTTAAAAGCTCGATATTTCATGAAGACTGAGAAAGGAGAGTTTATTGACAAAAAACCTTCGGATTTGTTCTCCAGAGTAGCGAAATACATTGCTTCTGCTGAGAAAACCAAAAAGGAGCAGGAATACTGGGAAAGAAAATTCTTTGAAATCATGATGAATCGGGATTTCATGCCAAACAGTCCAACCCTCACTGGCGCAGGAAGAGATATGTGCCTTAGCGCCTGCTTTGTTCTTCCTATTGAAGACTCAATGGAATCCATCTTCGAAACAGTTAAAAACGCAGCCTTAGTCCATAAGGAAGGCGGCGGATGTGTTCATGAAGATACTTTAATTATTGACTGCGAGAGAGGCGTAATGCCCATTAAGGAACACCCTGAAATTAAAAATAGAGAGTACTTCCCTCTTGGAAAACCAGTTCCTGTAAATCGTCCAATAATAACAATCTCTTATGATGAAGTTTTAAAAAGACATGTACACGGATTAGTGACACATGTATGGAAATTTGAAATTCCATTAGAAGAGCAAATTATCGTAGAAACAGATGGAGGATGGGTAAGAACATCAGAATGGCATCCATTTATAGTTCAAAACTCAAATGGTGGATTAATCATAAAAAGAGCAGATGAATTAAAACCAGGAGACAGACTCATTGGCATCGACCCAAAACAGCAGGAACTTCTTCCTATAGGAATTGAAGATGACCTTGCTTGGCTTATTGGATATTTTATAGCAGATGGAAGCCTTGATAATTCTACAAATGGCTTAAGACTTAGATTTTCGGATAGTAATTTGGATGTACTACAAAGAGCACAAACAATTTTAGAAAGATATTGTGGAAGTAATGGTTGTTTGACAAAAGATAAAAGAGAAAATTGCTATGCTGTAACATTAACCTGTCATTTGGATTCTAATAATGGTAATGTTAATAAAAAAGCTCAATTCTTACTTAAAAATTATTTCCTGAAGGTTTCTCAACCAGGCAAAAAATATGAAAATTTAAATATAAATTTCCTCCGCGAAATAAAAAACCCAAGAGCTCTTGTTGCTGGATTAATTGATGGAGATGGTTATGTGGGAAGAGAAAAAGCTTGTTTTGCCACCGCTCATAAGCCTTTAGCAGAATTTGTTACAGAACAATTGAGTATATTAGGTATAAGATCCCATATTCGAGAAAGAGAGCCTAGGAGAATGGGGAAACAATCCACATATGAAGTAGCTTTTGGAGCAGGCTGGATGAAATATTTACCAACCGTTAAAAAACCACGAGCTACAAGACTCACCATTAACAGTAAAGACCCTGTGGTGCTCAGAACTTATAGACCAAAATCAGGTAGTACAATTTTTTATGATTTTA
>CAZWBN010000336.1:0-1921 GCA_964632095.1 uncultured Clostridia bacterium
ATTGTTTCTATTGTATAAATCCTGTTTTAGAAGATAGAGCTTTGGCTAATTTTTTACCTGAGGAATTGAGTAAATTCTTTATTAACTTAGCAAATAGAAGAGTGGTGCATGGATTGTTTTTAAGTTCCGCAATGGGAGATGACCCCAATAAAACCATGGAGGAAATGCTGAAAACTGTTGAAATAATTAGAAAAAAATACCATTATCATGGTTATATACATTTAAAGATTCTGCCAGGAGTAAAGTATGATTATGTCGAGAAAGCTGTTGAACTCGCAAACAGAGTTTCTATTAATCTTGAGGCGCCAAATAAAGAAAAACTGAATAGGATAGCTCCTGATAAGGATTTTGAGAATGATTTGATTCAAAAAATAAAATGGATTCATGCTTTAATCAAGAAAAGCCCTGAAAGGAAAAGTCAAACAACTCAATTTGTAATTGGTGCGAGTGGAGATACGGATTACGAAATCCTGAATACTACTAACTGGTTATATCGAAATTTTAATCTATGGAGGGTCTATTTTTCCGCTTTTCAACCAATTCCCCGAACTCCCCTGGAAGAACATCCTCCAACCAATCTTCTTCGTGAACACAGACTTTATCAGGCTGACTTTTTGATTCGATATTATGGATTTTCTCTAAAACAATTTATTTTTGATAAAAATGGTAATTTACCCCTTGAGCTTGACCCTAAGATGAATTGGGCATTGAATTCGCCCGAGCGATTTCCTGTTGAAATTAATAAAGCAGATTATGAAGAATTAATTCAGGTTCCGGGGATTGGACCAAAAACTGCTAAAAAAATTATAATTGAAAGAAAAAAATTCAAATTTCATTCCATTGAAGACTTAAAAAATATCGGGGTGATTGTGAAAAGAGCTTTGCCTTTTATTTTGATAAATGGAAAATCTTATTCAATCCCGGAACAGCTTAAATTAAATTTTCCAATAGGAAATCAAGAACTAAATCTTTTAATAGCCTGATATTACTCTTTACCCTGTTTCATATATATTGTTCTGGTGGGAAAAGGAATTCCAATATTCGCTTTATTTAGAGCATCATAAATTGCTTCCCGCATTTTAAGCGAAGTAGAAAAGGCGTCATTATAGTTTTTAACCCAGGCACGTGCAATAAAATCAAGCGAAAAATCGGATAAATTTTTGAATATAACTTCGGGTGGAGGGTCTTCAAGAACAGTATCAATTTTCTTTATAGCGTCTACAACGACTTTCTTCACTTTTTCTGGGTCTGAGCCATATTCAACTCCAAATTCAACATTCACCCTTTGAGATAGGTCGGGCTGGCTGTAGTTTTTTATTTTAGAATTTGCAAGATATGAATTTGGTATATATATAACTTCATTATCATAGGTTTTTAATTTTGTTGTTCTCAAACCTATATCAAGGATTACACCTACTTCTCCTGACTCCAGTTGAACTTTATCTCCGACCTTAAAGGTCTTATCCAGAACAAGCTGGATACCTCCAATAATATTTGCTAAGGACTCCTTTACAGCCAGAGCAAGTGCCACGCCTGCTATTCCTGCTGTTGCAAGAACAGGTCCAATATTTATATTCCAAGCATCAAATATGAAAATAACTGCTAATATAACAACAAGTGCTTTTAAAATTTTCTCAATTAAAGGAATTAATCTATCATCTGCGGTGGATTTAGTTTTAAATGCCCATTCTCTCAGCCATTGCTGGGAAAGATTATTAATAATTTTGAAAATTAATATGCTTATAACCAGAACAAGAAGAGTGCTTACAATACTATTATAAATTCCTGTTCCAAATTTAAAATATTGAATTCCAATTTTAACTCCAAGAATTAGAATAACCCAGAAAATTATTGATGCAGAACTCCTGACAATTAAATCATCAACTACTGTTTTAGTCTTTTTTGTAATGGGTAATAAGAT
>CAZWBN010000337.1:0-1919 GCA_964632095.1 uncultured Clostridia bacterium
AAAAAATCCATATTTATTGGACTTTTCTGCTAAAAAGGGAACAAAACAAAAATAAATTCTTCATAATAAAATCCATTACCATTATTTCTCTAATGCCTTTAAGAACTCTTCCACAGTTATTCCTGCTCTTGCAATTAGAGTCCTCAAAGTACCACGAGCAACCTCAGGGTGATTTGGCACAGAAAGAGTAGCCATGTGCCCTTTCTTTATTAAAATGATATGGCTTCCTCGCTGACGAACTACTTCCCACCCAAGCTTTTCAAAAGCTTTTACAACCTCTCGTGGCTTTAATATGGGTAACTTGGACATTAAATATGAACTTCCACTTGACGAATAGCCACAGTTAAAGGCATTCCCTTTTCAGCTCGAACTTCTAAGCATTCTTTAATTGCTTTTCTAATATTCTCTTCTGCTTCCTTCTCAGTTCTCCCTTGACTTACACATCCGGGAATTGAAGGACATTCTGCTATAAACATTCCATCTTCATCTTGAAATATAGTAATTATAAATTTCATCTCCTTCCTCCATTCAATATTATTATCTAATCATTCTTATTTTGTAAAGTTTTATTTATTGGATTTAAAATCTTTCTAATCTCTCATCAATCAATCTCAACAAATCTCTTTTTCAACAAAAATGTCAAATTTCAAAATCCAAATGTCAAATGATATTTAATTTTCCAATAGCCAGCGCCATAAAGGCATGTATCTTATTTTTTTATTTTCAAATGTTTCTTCGCCTTCCTCATCTTCTGTTATGATAAGCAAATTATCACATTTTAATTCTTTACTTGCTCGAAGCAATGCTTTTATTTCTCTCTTTCTTGTATTGTAATCTTCAAGCTTATAACATACCTGAATAAGTTGATTGATTTTTAACCCCTTTTTTATGACAAAATCTACCTCGTATTTATAAATATCCTGCCAATAATAAATATCTATGCCTTCTAACGCTCTTTTCCTCCACAATTCAATAGCAACAAGATTTTCATATATTTTCCCCATATCCATAGATGATTTAAAACTTAAAGCATTTATTAAACCAGTATCTATACAATAAACTTTTCTATTTGCAATTAGACTTTCTTTATATTTAAAAGTTAATCTTTTTATAAATAAAAATAAATAAGCTTCTTCTAAAAAAGAAATATAATTTAAAGCCGTTTGTGTAGTTTTCAGACGAAATATATTTTTTATTTTATTAAAACTCATTAAACTGGAATGATTAGTTATAAGATAGTTTGCTATATCTTTTAATGTTTTAACAAATCTAATTTTATGCCTCAAAACAACATCTTTTGTTATGATTGAAGAATAAAGAGATTGGAGATATGACCTTGGGATAATACTTGGTTTCAAAGCCTCAGGAAAACCACCCGTCTTAATGTATTCTTCAAGCTTTCTTTTTATTAATCCAATTTCCTTTGTTGAAAATAATTGTTTTTTATCTATATCATAATAGTTCAAAAATTCTCTGAAAGAAAAGGGAAAAAGTTCTAAAGCCACATGCCTACCCGTAAGATGGGTGGCTAATTCTTTACTCAATAATTTAGCATTACTTCCGGTAACAATTAGATTATATCCTTCCCTTTTTAACCTATTCACAAATAATTCCCACCCATTAATATTTTGTACTTCGTCCAAAAGAATAAATTTAAAATCCCCATAAACCTCATAAAAGCTCTCAAGAATATTATTCAAATCCTGTGTTTCTAAGGAAATTAACCTTTCATCATCAAAATTAATATAAGCAAAATTTTTGTTCTTTAACAATTGATATGAGAATATGGATTTACCACATCGCCTGATTCCAGTTATTACTTTTATAATATCTGAAACCATATTCTTTTTATATGTCTTGAGGAATTCTCTTTCTATTATTTTTTCTCTTTTTGTTATATCCCTTAATTCATCTTTCTG
>CAZWBN010000338.1:0-1916 GCA_964632095.1 uncultured Clostridia bacterium
TTTGAATTATGAATTTTGAATTGGGAATTTTGAGAAAATGACTTATTTACAGGAATTGATAAGAAACAGGAGAAGTATTAGAAGATTTATTGATAAACCAGTAGAAAGGGAAAAAATTTTAGCCTGCCTCGAAGCAGCTCGCTTAGCACCTTCAGCTGAAAATGTTCAACCATGGAGATTTATTGTAATTGATGACCCAGAAATTAAAGAAAATTTTTCTAAGAAAGCTTTTTCAGGAATTTATTTTCCATCTAAATTCGCTTCAAAAGCTCCTGTAATAATAGTTATACTTGCCCGCTTGGATATCATTGCCAATCGCATAGGAAAACAGATACAGAGTATAAATTATTACCTTATAGACATTGGTATAGCTGGAGAACATATTGTGCTTCAAGCTCAGGAACTCGGTCTTGGAACATGCTGGATTGGCTGGTTTAACATAAGAAAAGTTAGGAAGTTTTTCAAAATTCCAAAAAAATACAAGATAGTTTCCTTAATTGCTATGGGTTATTATGAAAAAAAATCATTAAGAGAAAAGAAAAGGAAAAAACTGGAAGAAATTGTTTGCTTTAATGAATTTAGATTTAGAAAATAAATTTATTTAAGAGAGGAAATAAATCTTTCTTTCATTTCTCTTGCTGAATATGGAATTCGAGGGCATTGCTGGGTTATCTCAGGACTAACTTTAATATGTAAAAAATGAGGACCGGATTTATGCAAAATCTCAGAAAAAATTTTCCTCAATGAATCCTCATCATCTATAAAGTATGAAGTTCTATAACCAGAAACCAAGGCAACTTCACTGAAAGGAATATATTTAGAAATGGTTGGTTGATTTCCAGTGGTTCCATAAACCTGGTTATCAAAAACAAGATGAATAAGATTTTTTGGTTTAAAAGCACCAATTAAAGCTAAATTCCCAAATCCCATTAAAATATTTCCATCTCCATCCAGAACAATAACTTTTTTGTATGGCAGATTCAAAGCAAGACCGAGTCCAACCGAAGAAGCAAGTCCCATTGAACCAAGAAGATAAAAATTTTCCTTCCTGTTTTTACAGAAAAAGGATTCTCTGCTTATGGCTCCATTTGCATGAACTAATAACTCATCTCCAGAAAGACTATCAATAACAATTTTTATGGCTTCAAGTCTATTCATTCAAGAGCTCCTTTTGTAATAAGTAAGAAATAAGGTAATTGCTCATTAATCAAATAATCTTTTATTTCTTTTAATTCTTTTTCACTTATTTTCCCTTTAAAAATAGAATATTTAAGTCTGAATGCTCTTAATAAATCTTCTGTATGTTTTCCCATCACCAGATGCTCTTCCCATCCCTGGTCTTCTGGACCTCTATAACTTACCAGAACCAGTGACGGTATATAATAAATCAGATGAAGAGATGCAAAAGCTTCAAGGGAATAGCCAAGCCCTGAATTCTGCATGTAAATTACTGGTAATTTTCCCGATAAATATGCTCCAACCGATAAACCAACTGCAATATCCTCTCTTACAGCTGGTATATGCAGAAAATCATTGCTCTTATTTAAAATCTCACATAAAGGTTTCAAATAGGAACAAGGAACACCTGAGAAAAAATTAAATCCTTGTTTTTTTAATAATGTCAAAAAATCTTCTGCTTTCATTGAAATATATTTTAACAATTCAAATTAAAAATTAAAAGGAAAAACCCGTGAAAATCAAAATCGCAGGAAAAAATTTCTAAATTTATGGTCCTTCAGGGGACAGGTAATGAAAAGTAATAGGTAGATTTACTTTTTTGCATTTAACTATATGAAAGGGATAACTAAATTGAGTCCTGAGGATTCTCATATTAGGTTTTTCTTCTTTAATATAAACAATTACTTTACTCTTTTCTTCTACTATTCTGTCAATTTTAATTTTATAGCCTCTTACTT
>CAZWBN010000339.1:0-1913 GCA_964632095.1 uncultured Clostridia bacterium
ATATTGTTCCTAAGAAATTTGGAATTATAAGAAAAAATAAAGAAATTTTAAAATGAGGTTTGAAAAGAAGAAAATCATTTTAATTTTCTTCTTTGTGCAATTTCTTTTTATATTTTCTTATTCTCAAATAATAGTGCATTCTCCATCAAGTAAGGACATTGTTAAAGCCTGTTCTGATTATGCAGATGAAGTTCTTTTAGATAGATGGGATATGAATGAAAGGACTGATTTAGGGTGGAGGATATTTAATACAGATGAGCTTCCAAAATCCTATTTAACCAATATAGTTTTTCAAAATGGAATATTTTCTGCTCAATCAGTATATACACCTGGTGGAGACACTAATTATTCAGATGTAAATATTACAATTTTAGATTCTGCTTATCTTGGTTCAGCTATGCTCGGAAAAATAGGAAAAAATTTTCCAATAAATGCTGATAAATATACCATTTTAGCTATAAGAATGTATCTTGAACCAGATATTGAAGGAAAATGGGGACAAATTTTATGGTCAAAAAATACAATTTATAATGGAATAACAACCTCTAATGCATTTGATGTCTATAATAATTGGTTCATTTATATAATTGATATTCCTGCGCTTGGAATCTCTTCAGGAACCGACCCTTGGAATGGTTATATAGATTCTTTAAGATTAGACCCAATAATTGTGAAAGATAAAATAATTAAAATTGATTGGATAAGATTGGTGGAAAAGGATATTTCAAGTGAGAGAGAAATAATATGGTCTGGGAATACAGGAAATGTAGATATTTATCTTGATAATGATAATGACCCTTTAAATGGAAATCTTGGAATGCTTGCAAAAAATGTAAGTGGAAATAGTTATAAATTCTTAACCGGGGCATTAATGCCTGGTGATTATTATGTAGCAATTACACCAACTGGTTCAAACGGACCTTTCTCTTATTCTCCCGGTTATTATCATGTTAATGATGTTCCTATCTTTAAATTTACAAAACCAACCGAAGAAGGAAGTGACGAGGATTTTGCTACAATAAGTTTTTCTGACCCTTGGGATATGAATAATGCAGAAGATGTAGAATACACAGTAAATGTAAGGAATTCGCAATTTACAACTCTTTCTTATGAAGATCTTGCAGGAAAAACTTATAATAATCAATCCGTTTTTTATGGAGAAAGTGAACCCGCATCTGGATATGGTGATCCACAGGTTTTTTTCCTACATTTTTTGTGGAGAGGTAAAAATTATCCTATAGATACTAATAAATATCATAATTTAGTTGTTAAAATGGGATTAGCTGGTATTCAAAATGCAAGCAAAGGCTCTGTTGCTCGAATTATTTGGAAAAATAAAAATGAGTCTGTTGAAAATGTCAGTCAGGATATAGTAATACGACATTTACCGAATACATGGATTATGAATAAGATTGTTTGTGATTTAAGAAAACTTCCTTTAGAAGAAGGTGCAGGAAGTCCTTCTCATTCAGGGTGGACAGGTGAAATTGATTCATTTAGAATAGACCCTCATGAATTTTCTGATTCAAGGGCGTTCTTTTTTGATGAAGTCAGAATAACTGCAGATTGGAGAGCAGATGAATCTTTTACAATAGAATGGAATCTTTCTGATTCTGATAGTAATCCTTTTCTTTCTCTTTATTATGACATTGATAATTCAGGTTATGATGGTGTGCCAATTGTTGAGAATATGCCTGTTAGTCCAGGTCAAGGAAGTTATATCTGGGATACTTCTTTTCTCCCAGAAGGAGAATACTGGATTTATGCAATTGTTGATGATGGAATAAATCAAAATAGGTGTTATGCAGGAGGACCAGTAATTATAGATCATCAACTTATTCCAATAATTCAATTATCAAAGAATAAAATTTATTTTGGAGCTGAGCGGAACGGACCAGTGACGAATTCAGAGA
>CAZWBN010000340.1:0-1902 GCA_964632095.1 uncultured Clostridia bacterium
TGAGCGTCATCTATTATTACTAAAGCATCATATTTTTCCGCTAAATAGCAAATGTCCTTTAATGGTGCAATGTCACCGTCCATTGAAAATACTCCATCAGTTGCAATCATTCTGAAGCGGGCTTTTTGTGCCTGTTTGAGTTTATCTTCGAGGTCATTCATATCTAAATGTTTGTAGATAAATCTTTGTGCTTTACATAAACGAATACCATCAATAATAGAAGCATGATTTAATTCATCACTTATAATTGCATCTTCTGGTCCGAGCAGAGGTTCAAAAATTCCTCCATTTGCATCAAAGCAGGCTGCGTACAAAATGGTGTCTTCAGTTTGTAAAAACTCAGAAATTTTCCTTTCAAGTATTTTATGAATTTCCTGAGTTCCGCATATAAAACGAACCGAACTCAGACCATATCCCCATTCTTCCAGAGCTTTTTGTGCACCTTCTATAACCTTTGGATGACTGGATAGACCGAGATAATTATTGGCGCAGAAATTCAGAACCTTTTTTCCTCCTTTAACTTCAATCTCTGGTGATTGAGGAGTCACAATTATTCTTTCCTCTTTGTAAAGACCAGCATCCCTGATAGATTGAATTTCTTTCTTGAGAAATTCTTTTATTTTTCCATACATTTTTATCCTCCTAATGTAAAAATTATAAAATTAAATCTAAATTTTCAAAATAAATTTTACTCAAATTCAAAGAACCCACCTTTCACATTTCACCTTTCACACTCCTTTGCATTTCCAGTCTCTTCTGTGCTTCCCTTAATTCATTTTTATCAGGGAATAAGACAACTTTTACACACTTTCTCGGGCGCTCAAGAATAACATCAAATCCCTTTTGAAATTCATCGAGAGAAAACATGTGAGTGATAATAGGATAAACATTAAGTCTTCCAGAAGAGAGAAAATTTCGCACCCTGTACCAGGTATCAAAAAGTTTCCGTCCGGTAATCCCATGAACCTGGATACCTTTCAATACTATTTCTTCATTATAATCAACATCAATTGTAGATGAAGGTGAAAGTCCAAAAGCAGTAAATCTTCCTCCTCTCCTGAGCATTTTAAGTCCTTCTTTTATAGCCTGAGGAGCACCAGCCATATCAAGCACTATATCAGCTCCATAGCCATCTGTATGCTCTCTTATATATTCCACTCTATCCATGTCATTTTTGTGAATATTTATAACATGGTCAGCACCCATAATTTTTCCTATAGCTAAGTTATAATCCCATTCTCCAATTAGAAAAATATTGGTAACCCCACATAATCTTGCAATTCCAACAGAAAAAAGACCCGCTGGTCCGTCTCCAATTATAACCATTGTTTTTCCTGCCACATCATTATCTTCTCCAAGAACCGCGTAAGTTGCATTGCCAATAGGTTCCTGAAGGGTGGCAATTTCGGGAGGAATTGAAGGATGATTCACCCAGCAAACATTTTCAGGAAGTGCGAGGTATTCGGCAAAAGTTCCATCTCTGTCAACTCCTAAAATTTCCATATTTTCTCCAAGATGTGCCTGGCATAGAAGAGATTGTAAATCCCATGGATTATAAATATGAGTTTCTGCAGAAACATAATCTCCTATTTTAATCCTTCTAACTTCCTTCCCGACTTCTACCACTTCTCCTGCAACTTCATGACCGAGTATTTGAGGGAGTTTTTTTTCTCCTATTCTACTATTCGACCATTTATCCCATTGGTAAATATGAACATCTGTCCCGCATATTGATGTTGCTTTTACCTTTACAAGAACTTCTTTAGGTCCTATTTTAGGAATATCCACTTCCATAAATTCCGCACCAGGACCTGCCTTTGTCTTTACCACTGCTTTCATTTTCATATTTATCCTCCTCGTATAATATGTTTAGTAAGCATGATAAAGATAATAAAGAGAAGT
>CAZWBN010000341.1:0-1880 GCA_964632095.1 uncultured Clostridia bacterium
GTATTTTTGACTTCAATTTTTCAATTTGATATAACTTAGACAAATGAATAATAGAGAAATGCAATTTTCTCCGAGGAGGCATAATAATGGATAAAAAAGCCATAATGGATGAATTAATAAAGAATTACAGGAGAAATCATAAAAATTCAGAGACACTTTTTAAGGAAGCCTCCAGATATCTGATCAGTGGTGGAAGCCACAATCTCAGATTGTTTGAGCCTTTCCCATTTTACGATGCTGAATGCAAGGGTTCAAAGGTAACTGATATTGACGGAAATGTTTATATTGACTTCTGGCAGGGACATTTTGCAAATGTTCTTGGTCACAATCCAGACATAGTGATAAAAACACTTATAGATTTTTTCACCAAAGGACAAGGCTTGCAAACAGGTTTTCCAAGTATTTATCAAAAGGAGCTTGCAAAATTAATTCTTAAACGGATTAAATTAGAGAAAATTAGATTTACCACAAGTGGAACCTTATCCACTATGTATGCAATTATGTTAGCAAAGGCATATACAAAAAGAGAGCTGGTTCTTAAAGTTTTTGGAGGTTGGCACGGTGCCCAACCATATGTTTTAAAGGGAATCACAACTTATGAAAAAACCCTAAATAAACTGGAGTCAGCTGGGCTCCCCTCAAATATAGACTCGCAGATAATAGTAACACGATTTAACGATGCAGAAGACCTACAGGAAAAATTCAGAGAATTCGGTGAGCAAATTGCTTGTTTTATTATTGAACCTTTCATCGGAGCTGGAGGTTTTATTTTTGCAAATAAAGAATATCTTAAAAGAGCAAGGGAATTAACCAAAGAATACGGAGCTCTTCTCATATTTGACGAAGTTGTCTCAGGCTTTCGTTTTCATGCTGGAGCAGTTTACACTCTATATGGAATCAAACCAGACCTGTGTGTTTTTGGAAAAGCTATTGGAGGAGGCATGCCAGTCAGTGCTATAGCCGGAAGAGAGGATATTCTCGAATTATGCAGTCCAGGTGGAAAGCCAGAGGAAAAGGTTAAATTCTCAGGGGGCACTTTTTCCGCACATCCTGCTTCTATGCTTGCCGGCTTTACTTATTTGAATTATTTAATTAGAAATGAGAATAAGATTTATCCAAAAATTGGAAAACTCGGAGAAAAAGTCAGAACAGAGATTGAAGCTATATTTAAAAACTATGGAATAAATGTTAAATGTACAGGTTATGGAAACTCAATAGTTAAATACAGTTCGTGCGTTGGTGTTCATTTTTTAAATAGAGAAATTGAGAAAATTACCACCCCTGAACAAGTCTGGAACCCTGAAATATGTGATGTGGAATTGAGAGAAAAAATTTTCAAATTAGCTATGTTAAATGAAGGTTTTAATATTTTCCATGGTTTTGGGGCAATTTCATTTGCTCATACAGAGGAGGAAATCCAGTCTTCCCTGGATGCCGTAGAAAGAATAGCGAAAGAATGGAGTAAAATAATAAAATAATGCATTTTTTGAATTCCACTTTCTTTAAAAAATATTTGTTGCCTGGTTTTGTTTTCCAGTCAGTAGTTATTGCAGGAGGTTATGGCACTGGCAGAGAACTGGTAGAATTCTTTTTAAATTACGGTCCACTCGGGGGACTTCTGGGAATGCTTTTAATTACAACTGTTATGTGGTCACTCATATTAGCTCTCACCTTCGAGTTCTCTCGTTTTTTTAAAGCCTATGATTATCGAACTTTCTTTTTAAAATTACTCGGACCTTTCTGGTTTTTATTTGAAATCATTTATTTCATTCTCTTATTTATTGTTTTAGCTGTGATAGGGTCTGCAGCTGGAGTTTTGCTTCGAGATAATTTCGGCTTGCCTTACATGGCTGGAGTTACAATAATGTTAGGTGCAATCG
>CAZWBN010000342.1:0-1878 GCA_964632095.1 uncultured Clostridia bacterium
CGAATTATTGTAGTTTTTAAATTTGGCAAACTATATAAATAATCAAGGAATTTTTTAATACCCCGCATAAATCTTAAATTTAAAACATTATGTGCTGTAAAACACCCTCCAATTTTCAGTTTTGGTAGCAAAATTTTAAGATAATTCACATACCAATCCTTATCTGCATCAATAAATATAAAATCAAAGGGACCTTCAAGTTCTGGAACGATTTTATGAGCATCTCCAAGTCTTGCATCAATATAATCTAACAAGCCCGCTTCTTTAAAATTCTCAATTGCTTTCCTGTGACGCCATTCATTTATTTCAATTGTAATAAGTTTTCCACCTGTTTTGCTTAATGCCCATGCAATCCATATTGCAGAATGACCTGTGGATGTTCCGATCTCAAGAGCTCTTTTGTAATTATTTTTTACTATAATTTCGTAAAGTGCTTTTCCATCACTTGTTGATATGTTTTCATAATGCCATTCATATTTATGAGTATCGAGAAAATTTTTAACTCTTCTGTCAAGTTCGTTTTCTATTTGCTGAGATGCTAAAAAGTTTACGACAGATAAATTGAAAATTAGTATAAATAAAAATTTAAATCTTCTCACTGACCTTTCTCCTTTTAAAAATAAAATATGCTGGAATTCCGGCAAGCACAGTAAAAATTGCAATTGTAGAAGGAATCGGGCTTTTAAGAAACCCAAAAATAAGTATAAATACCGCTGTTAAAATATAAAAAACTGGAATTACTGGATAACCTGGAATTTTATAGGAACTTAAATTCCTTTTTCTTAATTTAAAAACTCCAGCAACTGCAAGGACTGGAAAAATGCCAAGGGAAAACCCCATATATGTCAGAATCTGCTCAAATGTTCCAGTAAGTAAAATGATTATTGCAATTAAGCTCTGCAATATTATTGATTTTGATGGAACTTTAAATTTTGGATGAACATATGAGGCAAAGTTAAAAAACAAACCATCCTTTGCCATTGAATAATAAACGCGAGGACCAAGGATTATAAACGCACTCAAAGAGGAAAAGAGAGCAAAAGCGATTAAAAGGGAAAAGTAATTTTCAAAGGTTTTCCCAAGAAGATTTTTTGCAGTTAGACCTCCAATTGAAATTACACCTTTCATTTTTTCAGAAGGAATTGCATAAATATAAAGTAAATTTAAGCTTAAATATAGAACTAACACTATCCCTGTTCCAAGAATTAAGGAAAGGGATAAATTTCTTGAGGGTTTTTTAATTTCGGAACCAATGTAAGAGGAAGCATTCCATCCGCTGTATGAAAACATTATCCACATCAATGCAAGTCCTATTGATTTAAATCCACTAAAATCAAATTTAAAATTTCCTGTAGATATTAAATTTTCCATACTTCCATTTCCTGAGAGAAAACCAGCAACTAAAAGAGCTAAAATTAAACAGATTTTTAATAAAGTTAAAAAATTCTGAACTCCTGCACCAAATTCTATACCTCTAAGATGAACAAATGTAAAAATCAGGATGACTGAAACTGAAATCAATTTTTTAAAAATTAATATTTCGATATTTTCATTGAATAAACCTATTTTAAATAACTCTGGAAATACTCTAAAAAGATATTCTGAAAAACCTATTGCTGAAGCAGCTATTGGAGCTGAAAATCCAACAAAGAAAGAAACCCATCCACTTAGAAAACCAATTACTGGGTGAAATAATCTTGAAAGATATAAATATTCACCTCCTGCATAAGGAAAAGCTGAACCAAGTTCTCCATAACAAAGAGCTCCTGATATGGCAATTATTCCACCCCCTAACCAAAGAAAAATCATTAGTAAAGGATTTTCAAGAATCCCTATAATAAGTCCTGAAGTCGTGAATATGCCTGCTCCTATCATATT
>CAZWBN010000343.1:0-1868 GCA_964632095.1 uncultured Clostridia bacterium
GCTCCATCTCCAGCTACATAGATTTCAGGAATAGAAGTTCTCAGAAATTCATCTGTAAGCACTCTTAAACCATGAAACTTTATTTCAGTTGCATAGAGAAGAGTTCCATCATCTGCAACTCCAGGGATGAGACGGTTAAGAATATCCAGACCTTCAATAATATCCTTTACAAATCGATAAGGCAAAGCCATTGCAATATCACCTGGAGTAACATCAATCAATGTAGGTTTGACATGGCTTTTTTCCAATCTACTCCAGGTGCTTCTCCTTCCTCTTCTCAAATCCCCCAATCTTTGAAGAATTGGCTTATTTCCTCCAATTGTGGTCGCCTGAATAGCAATGCTTTCTCCATAGAGATTTGTATTCTCAAGAGGCTCTGTGAGTTGGATTTTGACCAAGAAAGCAAAGTTTGTATTAGCGCTTCTTTTATCCTTCCATGAATGTCCATTCACAAGACAATATTTTTCATTTTCCTCTTTAACCACATATCCATATGGAGAAACACAGAATGTCCTTACAAAATCATCATAGGTGGGAGTTCTTATATGAACTTTAGGGTCCCAGTTTATTTCACATATTTCCTCCATAATTAATGCAGGAATTTCAACTCTAACACCAATATCGACAGGATTATAAATATACTTCATTCCTTTCTCTTTAACAATTTTCTCCAGCCATCGAGCCCCACTTCTTCCAGGCGCTATTAACAATTTATCAAATTTGAACTTCTCTTTTTGGGTTGTAATAATTGAATTTTTCCCTATTTCTTCAACTTCTGTATTGAATATAAATTCAACTCCTTTCTTTCTCAAGTCATTGCTCAATTTTGAAATCACTTCAGGTAAATGATCGGATCCAACATGAGCTTGTCTGATTGGTAAATATTTCATCCCATTCTGAACCGCTAAAATTTCCAGTTCATGAGCTTTTTTTCTATCAATTTCTTTAACCTTTATATCATATTTTTTAAAAATGCTTTCAACCTCGTTTATGAGTTCTGAAAGTTTTGAATGACCTATTAGTTCAGCTAAATTATTTCCAATTTCAGGAGAGAAATTTAATTTTCCATCAGAAAATAAACCAGCTCCTCCCTCTCCATGGAGAAGATTTGCCTTATCCTTTATTCTTTCTTCAAGACAAGGACCTCTATCTAAAATTAAAACTTCACACTTTCCAGCTAATTTGAAAGCTGCAAATAAACCAGCGGGACCACAACCTACAATTATAACTTTCACGAACAAAATAATGCATTAAATTTCCTAATAAGTCAATATTTTAGGAAGAAAAAAGAGTAGAGCAATCAGAAAAATTGTATATAGGGCTAATATACTATATGAAATTTTCCATATTTTTTTCTCAGGAGGTATCTTCATCTGATTGATAGGTTGAGGTCTGGATGAGAGGTAACTTCCGACTAAAATTATTATTAGGGCAATCAGAAATCCTATGGCATTCCACCAGAGCCAGGAAACCGAAGGAACAAAAAACCAGAGGTAGAGATTGAAAGCAACTCCTGTTCCCAGTCCAAAAATAGCAGGAAGAGGTCTGCTCTTCTTAAAAACAATGCCAGCAAAAAAAACAGCAAGTATTGGACCATAGAAAGCAGAGCCTATTTTATTAATTGCCTCTATAATGGTTGGAGAAATATTTTTTACAAAAAAGGCAAATCCTATGCAGAACATGCCCCAGAGAAAAGTAAAGGTCTTTGAAAGTTTCATTTCTTTATCAGTATCAACTTTTTTCTTCCCCAGTCTTTTATAAATATCCTCAACTGTTGCAGCACTCAGAGAATTTATAGATGAGTCAAGGGATGACATTGCTGCTGCCATGATTGCTATTAATATGAAACCAACAATTCCAGGAGGCAT
>CAZWBN010000344.1:0-1859 GCA_964632095.1 uncultured Clostridia bacterium
TTTTCCAAAATACTCTGTAACATTTAAGGATTCGGAAGCCTTCTTCGTTTTCTTCTATGCTGTAGAGCTTATTTTTCTTCCAGACAATTATTTCTCCATTGAACAGTATTTTCGCTATGTATCTTCCCTCTTTATCAAAAATATCATAATAATATTCTCCTTCTTTTTTTCCTTTTTCAAATGTTCTAACAAATAATTTTCCATCGTCTGCAATAACAAAGCTCTGGTAGGGAGGATAGTATTTTGGGAATTCTATTCTATCTTTAAACATGGAAGCCTCAGGAGGGATTCTATTGAAAAATTCCTTCTTATCCTTTTCAGAGATTTTTATGGGTTTATATTCTTTCCGAATACTTTTAACCAGTTTTCCTTTTGGATTAAATACTTTAATCTCATAATCTTTGCAGTCGCCAAAATAAATAAAGTCTTTATCATCCACCTCAAAGTAATTTAAATAACTGAAAGGGTTGAATTTTCCCTGTAATGGATTTTGAAATTCTGTGGAATAAATAGTGAACAAAGGATTTAATTTACTGTCAAATTTTTTTACTTCCCATTTTGGTTTATCTCCAGAAGGGACAAGCTGTCTTCCAATGAAATTTCCTTTTGAGTCTATAATTACACCTGAGAAACCAAAAATTTTTCCTGTTGATAAATTTCTAAGAAATTTTCCATCAAGAGAGAAAAATATTAGTCTTTGATTGAGAATATCCTCGACCATTAATTCATTTTTTCTTGTAATTTTTATACCAATTGGTTTATTCATTTCTCCAGGTCCCTGTCCTTTTTTCCCTATTTTCATGAGATATTTTCCTTTATTATCGAAAACCTTGATAACGCTTTCTCCACGGTCAAGAATATATATTTTTCCTTCACCGTCTACCGCAAACGAGGATAATTCAGATATCATTTCTTCTTCTTTTTCACCTGGTCCTATAAAAAATTCTTCTTTTAAAACAAGTTTTGTGGGACAACCTTCTGGAGGAGAAGGCTTTTTTGGGTTATAGATAACCTTTACACCTTTTTCTGTTTTTATTTTTATCTTTCCCGCACGAGCAGGATAGAAAATTAGAAATATAAAAACAAATAATAGAAGAATGAGTTTTAATTTTCTCATTTTTTTACTCCTTTTTTATTTCTAATTTTCTTCATAATATATAAAAGCCAAACATATCTGATGGAGATAAAATTTTAAATTTTAAAATTCCTGTAAGAGGAGTTATAGCAATTGCTGTTTCTGTTCTCAGTATTAATTCGTAATGAACTTCTTTCATGGTATGAGATAGATTCATGCCCTGTACAACCGTTCCAAAACCCATAAAATCAATGCATTTTAAAAATACTTTTTTATTTTCCTGTGGTTTAAGTTTTCTAAGAATCAATGTACTTCTGCAAACTCTTTCCTCATTAATGCTAAATTCAGCTATTATCCTTAGATTCTCAAATTCATTTTCGCTTAAATTGTAAACATTTAAAACAAGAGCAGGAATATAAAATGTTTCATACCCGATTTTTTTCTTCAAATAACCCGCTTCTTTTATTGAGATGTCGATCTTTTTAATCGCTTCTCTTTCAAACTCTATTCTTTTTAAAAATTCCTTTTCCTCGGAAGTAAAGGGAGTTCCGAGGAAATAGAACATCCAGAAGAGAACAAAACAGACAATAAATGTTGCTATTAAAAGAGAAAAGATATGTCTTTTAACAGCCAAAAAATCGATTTTAAAATTCATGATTCAGAAATCGGAAATTGTAAGTATTTCATCATTTGATTAAATCCTACCTATTATAGGTTCCTTTTCTTCTCCTTCTGGGAAAACTTGAAGAATATATTTTGCTTCCTTTAAGGTTCTTCCCCAGTA
>CAZWBN010000345.1:0-1856 GCA_964632095.1 uncultured Clostridia bacterium
AAGTGTTATCTGCAATTTGAAAACCCGCCTTTCAGGTACGCTTCACTTCGTTACGCTTCCGAAAATTTTTAATGTTGTTGCCTTCGTTAAACGGACTAAAACAAAACGAGAAAAAAAGAAATGCTACGCACATCTTATAACAATCGTTTAACGGTTTCGCTACGCTACATCCAAATTTTGGATTAGAATTTTTTTATTCTATGAAAGATTATCAATTCTTTCTCTTTTTTGTTTATATTCTTGCCATTTTTTACTTATTACTGCCATGCCCCTCCCTTCTTTTAGTAAATCCTTATTTTCTCTTAGAAAATCTCTATATGTTTTCTTTTCTTCTTCCTTGTATTCTTTATCAACAATATATTTTCTGATTTCTTCCTTTAATTTTCTTAGATTCCAAAGTTGAATAGGTGCTTTTTTTGCTTGTTCAAGAGCAGGTTTTGTGAAATACGAAGTTGTAATTATTATGGCTTTATTAGCTTTATATTTCCACATAGAACCTAATATTTTTTGAATATCTCTATTCCCTACTTTGTGTTCCTTTTTATATTTTTTACACTGTATGACTATAATATCATTATCTTTCTTTGCTATAATGTCAACACCATAGTCTCTTGACTTTTTAGTGACTTTTGTTTTGTAACCTTTGTTCTTAAACAATTTCGATATAAGTTTCTCAAATTGAAATGGTGTAAGTTTACTAAAATTATTTTTTAATCCTATTTCCATTTCTTTCCAGTCTTTTGCCACTTCGGGTGTAACCCATTTATCTTTAAATTTAATTAAACCTTTAGCTCTTTGTTGTTCTTCAAATTTTCTAATTTTTTCTTTTCGAATTTCAATTTCCTTCTCTTTAGCTTTTTCAATTTCTGTATTAACCAACTTATAACATTTTGAGCATAAAGGAAAATTTTCTATATGTCTTCTGGTGAAGATCTTCTCAAAGAAATTAAATTTTTTATTGCAAGTAAAACAATTATTTGCATTAATGTCTCCAGAATATTCTCGATTTTTTACAATTTTCTCAATTATTTTATTTAATTTAACTTGATTCATTGTTTTACCTATATTTTCTTTATTGAGATTACTATGCCCTCATTTATTTTTTTGTTTACTTTAATTTTTTCGACAATTAAAACATTTACTTGAGAATCTTTCACATATAAAATTCCTTCTAAAGCATCCATAATACTTTTTGCTATATTATCACAATCGATATTATCGAAATAGTCTTTAATATGTAATCCCATATACAACAATAATTTAGCTTTTTTAGGAAATTTTTTGATGTTTTTATCTTTCATCTTAAACTTTACAATTTCTCTATATCCCTCCAATTTTTTCTTATTTTTACTAACATTTCTAAAAGATTTTGGAGGGACTTCCAAAATGAATCGATGACCTCCTTTATAAATACCTTTTAACCCAAAGAGGACATTTATCTTACTTGTATCGTCATTAAAATCAATTTTTTTATCAGAATAATATTTACTTAATTCTTTATTCACTCTATCACTACATTCTTTACAAATTGGTTTATTCTTCATTACTTTATCTAAACAAGAATCATCAGAATCTGATGTTATTAATAATTCCAAAACATGCTTTCTATCTGAATAGATCTTTTTTCTTAGATAATCCCTTACTTTATTTTTATATTCCATTATACTAATTAAACAAATAATCCTTTTTATTTATAAAACTATTTATTCCATAGTAATTCTAATCCAAAACTACGGCAACAACAAATTTTCGGCGGGTTTTCAAACTCTTCGCCAATTTTTGCTCCACTTCGTTCCGCAAAAACCGTTGCACTTTGGCTCGGTCTCCGCTTCGCTCCGACGCACATAACATCCCTT
>CAZWBN010000346.1:0-1842 GCA_964632095.1 uncultured Clostridia bacterium
GATTTGAGCCTACCTACGAGGAATTGAAACTTTCTTTTTGCCTCACTTAGTATTACTGAATAGCAATGATTTTAGCCTGCCTTATAGAAATTGAAACAATTTCTTCGGTAATTTATAGAAACTTTCGGGGAGAAATTTACAAAAAATTCTTGCTTTCTAATTGACAATATAATTAAATAAATTATATTTGATAAATTATATTTGAGTATTTTTTATGGAAATATGGAGGCAAAAATGCTAATTTTGATTTCTGGAGGGGAAATTTATTCTCCGGATTATCTGGGTAAAAAAGATATTTTGATTGCGGGAGAAAAAATTGTTGCAATTGAAGAACCAGGGAAAATAAAAATCAGCGGTTTAAAAATTAGAGAAATTAATGTAGAAGGGAAAAAGATCATTCCAGGTTTTATAGACCCTCATGTCCATATTATTGGTGGAGGTGGAGAGGGAGGGCCAGCAACTCGTGCCCCAGAAATTATATTAAGTCAAATAGTGAAAAACGGTGTAACAACAGTTATTGGATGTTTGGGAACCGATGGTATTACCCGACATATGGAATCTTTGTTGGCAAAAGCATACGCTCTTGAAGAAGAGGGAATTTCCACATTTATTTATACAGGTTCTTACCAGCTTCCCGTAAAAACAATCACAGGCAGTGTTAGTTCTGACATAGCACTTGTAAAAAAGGTCATAGGAGCAGGAGAAATAGCAATTTCAGACCACCGTTCTTCTCAGCCGAGTTTTGAACAAATAGCGCAACTTGCTGCAGAATGCAGAGTGGGTGGTATGCTTGGAGGAAAGGCAGGGGTCCTTCATCTTCATGTTGGAGATGGAGAAAGGGGGCTTGATTATCTCTTCCGTCTTGTAAAAGAAACAGAAATTCCAATAACTCAGTTATATCCAACCCATGTAAATAGAAACCCTCATCTTCTTGAACAGGCTGTTCAATTTGCAAAAATTGGTGGGTATATTGATATAACAGCAGAGGAACATCCTCCTAAAGGTTCATCAATGCTATCCACGAAAAAAGCAGTCAAATACTGTCTTGAGAATAATGTTCCAATAGAAAGAATAACAATCAGTTCAGATAGCAATGGGAGTTTACCAAGATTTGATGAAAAGGGCAATTTAATAGGCTTAACAGTCGCTTCAGAGGAAACTTTGAAAAAAGGATTCCAAACTATCATCAAACATAAAATCCTTAATTTATCTCAGGCAGTAAAAGTTTTTTCAACAAATTCGGCAAGATATCTAAAACTTGATGGAAAAGGTGAAATAAAGGTAGGGAATGATGCTGATATTTTAGTGCTTGATGAAAATTTAGAAATAGTAGAAGTTTTTGCAAAAGGAAAAAGGATGGTAGGAGATGGAAAATTATTAGTGAAAGGGACTTTTGAGATTTAAAGGAGGAAATCATGAAAAAGCAAAAAGATGAGAAAAGAGAAAAAAGAAAACCAAATTTGGCAATTGCTTTAACTCCCTTAATAATTATGGGGATTCTTTTGGGTGTTGGATATGGAGTTTATCACATTCGTGCACAGGTATTGCTCGTTGCAGCTGCATTTATTACTGGAGGCATTGGACTTTACTTGAGATTTTCATGGCAGGAAATGGAGCGAGGAATCGTTGATAGCATTCATAAGGCAATGCCAGCTATTTTAATTATGCTCTGCGTTGGTATTCTTATAGGAACATGGATCGCAAGCGGGACAATTCCAATGGTTATATATTATGGCTTGAAGCTTATTTCACCAAAATATTTCCTTTTAACAGCATGTTTTGTATGCAGTATAACTTCTCTTGCAACAGGGACATCATGGGGAACAATAGGAACCTTAGGAG
>CAZWBN010000347.1:0-1835 GCA_964632095.1 uncultured Clostridia bacterium
GAGGTTCAAGCTGGGGAAGACTAATCTCACAATATGGACAGAAAAGCTTCTGAGAGAATAACCGCTCGTTTCCATTTGAATCAATTATTAATAAATTACCATCTGCCAGTTGCAAGGAATAACTAATTGCTTCTTTTAATCTTCTTTCTTCTTCAGAAGAAATTATAATTTCATCAATTAATATCTCTATGTTATGTTTTTTTGTTTTTTCAAGACGAATTGTTTCTTCCAGTTCCCGGAACTCTCCATCAATTCTTGCTCTTAAAAACCCTTTTTTCTTCATTTTTTCAAGGAGCTTGTGATATTCGCCCTTTCTACCTCTCACCACAGGAGAGAGAATTTTAATCTTTTGATTTTCATATTCTTCCAAAATTTTTCTGAAAATTTCCTCTGCTGTCTGAGACTCAACTATTCTATTACAGCTTGGACAGTGTGGAGTTCCAACTTTTGAAAAAAGAAGTCTTAAATAATCATAAATTTCAGTCATGGTTCCAACAGTAGAACGAGGATTATAAGAGATTGTTTTTTGGTCAATTGAAATAGAAGGAGACAAACCTTCAACTAACTCCACATCGGGTCTTTCAAGCTGTTCAATAAATTGACGGGCATATGTGGAAAGACATTCAATATATCTCCGTTGACCTTCAGCATAAAGGGTATCAAAAGCCAATGAAGATTTTCCTGAACCACTCGGGCCAGTAATTACAATAAACTTATTCCGTGGTAAACTTACATCAATCTTTTTTAGATTATGCTGAGAAGCTCCCTGAACCCTGATTTTTTCAATCATGCTTTTCTTTCTAAATCATCAAATTATTGATTTCCATTCCTGAATAAAAGGATTAACTATTTTCACATCTTCAATAATCTGTCCATCAGATAAATCCTCACTGAAAAGAATACCTGCATTGCCTTCGATCGCAGCTTGAATAATCAATGAATCCCAGAAAGAAATTTCATATTTCTCCTGAAGGTCAATTGCTTTCAATGTGATATATTTATCATTGATTACTACATCCCAGTTCATTAAATATTCAAGAATTTTTCTTGCTTCTTTTAGAGGTAATGGCTTTAGAATTTTTTTAGTGACACAGACATAAAATTCCTGCATTACCTGTACACTTATAACCCCTTTTCTGCTTTCCCATAGATAATTCATGATATCCTTTGCAATCTCATATTTCTTCCCACTACTTTTATCGTGGGCATAAACTATAATATTTGTGTCAATAAAAATTTTATCTCTCATGAAGTTCCTCTCGTATCCATGAAATTCTTCCTTTCAAACCCAAATCGAAACCTTTGTTCAAAAGTCTTTTATGCCTATTTTTTGCTATTTCATATGCCTCTTCTTTCTTTACTATTTCATTCAAGCAATCTCTCAACAAGCCACTCAAAGAAGTATTCCTTTTTATAGCAATTATTTTTGCTTTCTGAAGTAGATCCTTAGGAAGTGAAAGAGTTACATTTTGTTTATCCATTTAACATCTCCTTTCACATAAATATGTATAGCACATAATTATGTGGAAAACAAAAATCTTTTGTTTGAAGGGATGAATTGTAATGAAAAATTAATTACACGGAATGCAAAAATACCTGATTTAAGAAAATTATTCAATTGCTAATTTTTGTTTTATATGCTTAAAGGTTTCAAGGACTTTTTCAAGCTGTTCGTCAGTATGAGTTGCCATATAGCTTGTTCTGAGTAAAGACATATTTGGTGGAACTGCAGGAGGTAAAGCAACATTTGTATATATGCCAGCCTCAAAAAGAATTTTCCATGCCTGCATTGTTTTCATCTGGTCACCGATAATAATAGGAATAATTGGAGTCTG
>CAZWBN010000348.1:0-1832 GCA_964632095.1 uncultured Clostridia bacterium
GAAAAGAGAGGTTATTGCGATGTCAAAAACTGTGCGACTTCCAGAGATAAACCTGTCCGAAGATGAACTAAAGTTACTGCTTGCAATAAAACTTTTTGAAGAAGAACTCATTTCACTTGGAAAAGCAGCAGAAATAGCAGGTTATTCAGAAAAGGCTTTTGCGGAGATACTTTTACGAAAAGGCATACCTCCAATAAAATACGAAAAACTTGACCTTAAGAAAGAACTTCGAAATGCCTGAACAGGTAATTGTGGACACTTCACCCTTATTGCCCTTGAAAAAATAGGACTTTTACCCATTCTTTGCAAACTCTACTCTAAAATTATTGTACCGGAGGAAGTGATAAAAGAATTCGGTTCTTTAACACTCAAATGTCTTTCAATAAAAAAAGTTAAAAATCCACTTCAAACCCTTCTCATTAAAGAATTGAATCTTGGAAAAGGAGAATCTGCGGTTATATCCTTAGCACAGGAGATGGAGCTGAGAGTTATCATAGATGAGACAAAAGCACGAAGAGTTGCAGAGAATTTAGGATTAAAGGTGAGCGGGACAATCGGGATTCTACTCAAAGCAGGGAAATCAGGATTAATTGAAAGTGCATATCAAAAACTAAAAGAATTAAAAGAGAAAAGATTTTATGTTTCTGATAAATTGTTAAACGAAATCTCCAAAATTAAAAGCAAATAGAATCCTTCAAGAACCCTCTCATCAATACAACAAAAACCGACAAGAAACGATAGAGGACCCCGCTTTTACAGGCTTTTACAAGGACTTGACATTTTTTTTTGATAAGAAATCAGCATAACACTTATAAAAAGGAGGTGCAGGGTGAAAGAAAAAATAGTCAAATTTAAAAAAGTAAAGGTGTTAATACTATTGTTTATTTTTATTTTCTCAAGTATTGCTTTTTCACAAGAAGAAAAGAAACCAAAATATGGGGTAGGATTTCAAGTTTCATACCCTGCATGGGGCATAAGTGGAATCATGGATTTAACTGATAAAATATCAGCTCAAGTGGTGATAGGATTGTTTGGAGATCTAAATTCATTTATAGGAAGAGTTAATTATAAATTCACAGGAGAAAAATTTTGGAACGTATATGGATACGGAGAAATTGGAATTTGGACTTATCCATATATAGAATTTGAATTGGAAGGATGGGTGTTGGAGGGGAAAAAAAAGAGAGAAATAGCGCCAGCGTTTGGAGCAGGAGCAGGAGTAGAATATAATTGGCAAGCTTTGTCTTCTAAGCTTCCTCCCGTATGGTATCGCCTGGAAATTGGACTTTGTCATGCAAATTTTGATGAAGCTGATTACACGGTTTCTACCCTTTTGTGGGGCGTTGGACTACATTTTCGATTCTAAATACTTGAGGTAGAATCAAAAGAAAAGCAATTGCAAAAATTTTGTGTAATATTTCTCAAGTATTGAGAAATAGCTAAATTTTTGATTGTTAAAAAAAAGAGAAGTAAAGAAAAGCTTTAATATAATAATTTCATTTATTGAAACGCTGGGATAAGGGGGTTGATTCATCTTATAAAAATTTGAGAAAGTTTCTCGGAGAAGATCTAGAGGATTTTAATAAAGAGAAGTTTTATTCTTGGAAATAAGCTTCTCAAGTAACTCAGGTGTTCTACTTGGACAGTAATGAGGTTTTCTTTATCTATCTTCCAGAGGTTCATCTCTTGTTCTTCTCACCTGTTCGCCTTGAAATACCAAGAATCCTTGATGTAAGAGAAACATTGTAATTCGTTCTCTCTAACACTTTCCTCACTGATTCCCTTGCCTTAGATGGTGAAATTTTTCTCAATTCATGGTATGTTATTAATGG
>CAZWBN010000349.1:0-1827 GCA_964632095.1 uncultured Clostridia bacterium
AAAAAATTAGCCAAAGCTCTATCTTCTAAAACAGGATTTATACAATAGAAACAATTTTTATCACAATAGTTTTTCAAAAGAACTTTAAAAATCGGAATTATTGAGCCATTTGGTAAAGATGCAGGATAAATCCATCTATAACTTGGATTTCTCGGGTCTCTAATTCTACCTTTTCCAAAACACGAGGAGAGACAAACATCATATTTAGCAGCATCTCCCAGAATTTTTACTTTTTCAAATAAATCGATTTTCTTTTTAATGAGCATAATTAAAATAATTTTTAGAATAATTTAAGATTAAGTTGATTTTCCTGAGCTATTTTTCTTTCTCTTTCTATTCTTTCAAGCATTTCAGGAGTTACATCTCCAGTTGGATAATTTCCATCAAAACAGGCACCACAGAAATGGGTAAGTTTTGGGTTTCCCATTTGAACTGCTTTCTTTAAAGACTCAAGGGTTTGATAAATTACTTTATCCGCTCCAATTTTATAGGCGATTTCTTCCAAGGTAGCATTTCGGGCTACAAATTCTGTTTTTGTTTGCATATCTATGCCGTAAACGCAGGGATATTTTAATGGGGGAGAGTAGGCTGCAAAGTAAACTTTTTTTGCTCCACACTGGCGAGCAAGTTCAATTATTTTTCTCGATGTATTACCTCTTACTATACTATCATCCACGATTAATACATTTTTTCCTTTGAATTCAGAAGCAATAGGATTGAGTTTTTGTCTAACAGAGCTTTTTCTTGCCTCATCTGCTGGCATAATAAAAGTTCTTCCAATATATCTATTTTTCACTAAGGCTTCCCTGTATTTTAAATTCAGTTCTCTTGCAAGTTCAATTGCAGCATCTCGAGCTGAATCAGGAACAGGCACAACAACATCTATACCAATATTGGCTTTTTTAACCTCATTTGCAAGGAATCTTCCTAAGATTACCCTTGTCTTGTAAACATTAACTTTATCTATAAAAGAATCCGGGCGAGCAAAATATACCCATTCAAAAAGACATGGAGTATGAGTAGTATTGGTTAATTTTTTGGAATGAACTTTTCTTTTGTGGTCAACATAAATCACCTCTCCTGGTTTTACATCCCTTATTTCATCAAAATTCAAAATGTTTAAACTCACTGATTCAGAGGCAAAGGCATAGGAAAAACTTAATCCCTCCTTCCTTATTCCGAAAACAAGGGGCTTAATTCCATGAGGGTCTCTAAATCCAAAAAGCCCCTGATTTGCTAAATAGCCGACTACAGAATAACTTCCCTTTACCTTTTTAAACACACCCTCCACTGCTCGAAAGATGTGTTCTGGTTTGAGAGTGGTTGTGTCCTGTTCTGCAAGTTCTTCAGCAAAGACATTTAAAATTGCCTCCACATCATTGTCAGAATTTAAAAGACGATGATATTTCTTGAAAAGTTCCTCTTTTAATTCTTTATAATTTATAACATTCCCATTATGAGCCATTATTATTCCAAAAGGTGAATTCACCATAAAGGGCTGGGCGTCTTCTCCTCCCCCGCTTCCTATTGTGGGATAACGAACATGTCCAATTCCTATATTTCCTCTGAGGCGGAGGATATTCTCATAACTGAAAATATCCCTTACCAGACCATTGCCTTTTTTAATATGAAATTTCCCATCAAATGTTATAATCCCTGCAGAATCCTGCCCTCTATGTTGGATTGATAGAAGTCCGTTATAAATTTCCTGAACAACATCAGAATTTCCAAAGATTCCAATTACACCACACATTATTTTTTATTCACACTCTTATTAAAATACATTTTCAGGATTAGGTCAACTTAATATACTTGAATACCCTTTCC
>CAZWBN010000350.1:0-1819 GCA_964632095.1 uncultured Clostridia bacterium
GAGAGAATGATCATTAAAAAGGAAGCAGAAAAAAATTGTTTCCATTTAGGTTTAAGGTAGAGAAATAAATATTTCAAAGAATGGAATTTCAATTTTTGTGATTTTTTCTTTATGATCTGAGACTTCATTCAAGATTTAATTAAATTAATACCATATTGCTTTATAACATTTAATTAAAGGGAAACCTTCTTTAGTCTCTTCAACAATATATAATCTTTTATTCTTCCATAAAAACCATTGTTTTGGTTTTATCTTTAAAGGAAGTTTTGCAATATACTTTCCTTCTTGGTCAAAAATATCAAAATAGTAATATCCCTTTTTATTCTTCACTTTTTCATAAGTTCCTACAAATATTCTTCCCTCTTCATCACTTGATATACTCCAAAATACAGGAAAGTATTTTGGGAATTTAACATTAATTCCAGGAATAACTCCACGTTTTCCGAAAATTTCTTTTAACCTTTCTTTTTTATCTTTTTGTGTAATTTTTACCAAATCATATTTTTTAATTATCTTTTTAATTAATTTACCTTTTGAGTTACTAATTTTTATTTCATAATTATTTGAAATCCCATAAACAATATTACCTTCTTTTGTTAAGTCAAAATAAATTCGTGGAGGAAAAGCGTCAATAGCTCCAGGATGTGATGAAATTACTTTATCTATTGTAATGACTGACTTTAATTTTACGCTAAATTTTATCAATTTTCTTACTGTTGTTGATTTAACTCCTGGTTGTCTTTCCATTATAATGCCAATTATATTTCCTTCATGATCAATTTTTGGATCAAGAAAAAGAGGGAATACTGCAACAGAAACTTCTCTTAAATATTCTCCATCAGGCGAAAAGAAATTTATACGCCGAGCATATAAATCATAGACCATAATTTCTTTTTGTGGAGTAATTTGGATATACCTTGGACTACTAAACTCCCCAGGACCTTGTCCTTTTCGACCAAACATTTTTAGAAACCTTCCTTTTTTATTAAAAATTTTAATATTACATTCTTTTAAATCTAAGACATAAATGTTACCTTCATCATCCACATCTAAAACTATTTTTGTGAACATATATTCCTTTTTACCTTCTTTTTCTCCTATTGAAAGTTCCTCTTCCAATCTTAATTTATTCGCAACTCCGGGATACGATACTGGATTTTTTGGGTTATAAATGATTGTTACTCCTTTTTCGGTTTTTATTTTTGTTTTTTCTAAACAAATTAATTTGTTAAAAATCATAAAACATACAAACCAAATAAACATCAAAAATACTAAACTTACTTTTCTCATTTTACTCCTCTTCTTATTTCATTGATTAATTCTAATATATCATTATTTGAGACATGAAACAATCTATCAATTCTTTCATCCCATGGTATATTGTAAAAATAAATGCTCTCAAGTTCATTTAATGCTATTTCCAAAAAATTTTGACGAATTTGATATATTTCTTTTTTCAAGTTTTTAAGGACTTTTTCTCTTAATGAAATTATTTCACAAAGATCGGGAAATAAACAATTTTTTTCCATAATAAATGCATTCATCTCACGTTTTTCACTTATTTGAATATATCTTTCTGGATTTTTTAACTGTAATATTTTTTCTACTACAAACATTTTTTCAATTTCATTTTTAAAATAAATAACTTTATAAAGAATATCCTCGTAAGAAAAGTTTTTATTAAAAAGAATACAAAATTTACCATTACTTTTTCTATTAATGATCTTACCATTTATAACGTTTAACTTATTTCTTTTATTATAAAAATATAGGGGCAAATTCAAAACTTCTTCCTTCAAATATATTAAATCTTTAATAT
>CAZWBN010000351.1:0-1813 GCA_964632095.1 uncultured Clostridia bacterium
TCCTCCCCCAATACCCTGCACTAATCCATCTGCCAGGTAATAAATTAATCCTGAGCCAAATTTTAATGAAATAAACTCTCTCAAGCTGAAGAGAGGCTCATATAATAGTTCTTCAAGAGGATTTCCTACTTTAAAAATAAAAAAGAAAAAGATGAAAAATATAATCAGCATGATTGGATAGCCGAGAATAGGATGCATCAAAATTTCATCCAGTCTTTCTTCCCAGCCTATTCTCCTTTCATGTTCCACTCGGGAAACTTCTTCGGCTATTTTCATAGATAAATGGTGTCTGCTCGCTGAGATTATTTCTGCTGGTGGTAATTTATGCCAGTCTTCAAGATGGTGCGAAGTTTCTTTTATAATCTCTTTTATTTTCCGATTTAATTTAATCTTGCTCAAAAAGTATTTTTCACCTTCTATTAATTTTATTGCCAGAAATCTTCTGTTGAACGGTAAATCAATATCATCTTTTAATTTATTAGCAATTTCTTCTATCTTTTCTTCCACAGGTTTTGGTAATTTCGGATGTTTATATTTTGAAGGATTTCTGATTTCTTTTTCCGCTACCTCCAATAATTCCTTAACACCTTTGCCTCTCGTAGCTATTATTGGAATAACAGGTACTCCTAAAATTCTTTTCAGTTTTTCGATATCAATTTTAATACCTTTTTTCATTGCAATATCCATCATATTAAGGGCAATAACAATTGGATAACCTGTTTCCATTAATTCAAGGGTTAATTCCAAGCTCCTATTTAGGAGAGAGGCATCAATTATATTAATTATTAAATCAACTTTCTCTAAGAAAAGATGATTTAATACTTCTCTCTCAGCTTCATCAGAAGGATTCAGAGAGTAGGTTCCGGGCAGGTCAATTATCTGGAATATCTTACCTTTTATGTTTACTTTACTATGAGCATGTTTTACTGTGGTACCAGGAAAATTTGACACTTCTCCCTTTAATCCAGCAATTGAATTGAATAGAGTGCTTTTTCCACAATTTGGTTGTCCGATAAACACAAAAGTTGGCAGATTTTCTCTACTCATTTATTAGGGTAACCAGAATCTTTCGGGCTATACCTCTACCTATTGCAATAGTTATATTATTCGTTAAGCTCCGAATTAGAACAGGTCCCCCAAAAAGGCTTCTGGAGTCAACTTCAATTATATCCCCTACATGAATCCCGAGGGACATTAATTTTCTTCTCACACCATGCCCTCCTAAAAATTGCACGATTCTCAGAGGCTTATCTAAAGGGGCTTCTATTAAACTTAACATCTTTTACAGCTTTCCGGAAGTTTTCCAGTTTCCACAAAATGATAAAAATTGCTTAGCCAATTCGGCTCTTTTTTGGGGCAATTTTCTATAAATTCGATGAATTTTAAAATTCTCTCCATTGTTTCGGGAGCCAAAAAATGTTCAATCCTGCATGCATCTTTTTCAGCTGTTGAAGGACTTATTCCCAAAAAATTATGAAAGAATTTGTAGAGAGCTTTATGCCTCTTGTAAATTTTCTTGGCAACAGCCTCTCCCTCTTCAGTTAATTCCACATGTCCGTAATGTTCTTGTCTAACCAAATTTTTTCTTTTTAGATATTTTACTGCAGAGACAACAGAAGGCTTTTTTACATTTAAATGCTGGGCAAGGTCCTTAATTCTAACCACTTTTTTATCAAGGCTTAGAATTAAAATTGTTTCAAGATAATCTTCCGTGCTTTTAGTTAAATAATTTTCTTTCATTGTTAGAATGATTTAACTTTGTTAGATTACACTAATTTATAATATATCTTACAATTTTTGTCAACTTAAAAAT
>CAZWBN010000352.1:0-1808 GCA_964632095.1 uncultured Clostridia bacterium
AAATATTGTTTTCATTGTCTAATGCAATACTGTAAGCACGATAAAACATATAATTCTCGTCTTCTTCATTTCCTATGCTTAAATCCTCTTCTAATTCTAAAATTAGCTCACCAAAAACTGGTTCTTCAGGATTTCGAATCACTTTTATTCCATTCTCATATTCAATTTTCCCCCTCCACTTTGGAGTCTCTATTTTCTCTTTTTTAGAACAAAAAGTAAATAAAAATAAAATTAAGATTAACCAGATTAATTTTCTTTTCATCTAACCCTCCATGTAGTTTTCATTTTATGTTAAAATTCAATTTAATGAAACCAAAAAATTATTTATACTATGTTATAGTAATACGCTTATTTATTATAATATGTTTATTAGCGAGTTGTTACAGCATGTATATAGGGGTTGTAAATGCACCGCTCGATGAAAAATTTATTTTCAGAGATATTGTTTACTATAGCAATCCAGATGTGGATAAGAAAAAACAATGTTTAGACCTTTATATTCCTCCGGATAAAAAAAATTTTCCAATTTTAATATTCGTTCATGGTGGTGGATGGATGAGTGGGGATAAGAAAGAGTATAAATTTCTTGGAAAGTTCTTTGCATTTAATGGTATAGGAACCGCAATTATCAATTACAGACTATCTCCAAAGGTGAAACACCCTGCTCATATTGAAGATGTGGCTTCAGCTTTTGCATGGATTTATAAAAATGCGAGGAAATTTGGGGGAGACCCTGATAGGATTTTTTTAATGGGACATTCAGCAGGCGCTCATCTTTCCGCCCTTTTAGCCCTTGATAAGAAATATCTTGAAGCACATGGATTGTCAACTTCCCTTATTAAAGGAATAATTTTAATAGATGGTATTTATGATTTAACGCTTGGTGGGAAAAAGGATACCTGGTTCTCAAAAGCCTTTTTTAAACGAATTTTTGGGAATAGAGTAAAAAATAGAAGATGTACCTCTCCTCTCTTTTATGTGGATAAAAAGAAATCTTCTTTCCTTATAATTCATGCAGAAAATGACCATCTTGTTCCTGAAAAAGAACCATTAAGATTCTATGAGGGTCTGAAAGAGTATAATAATGATGTAAAGCTATTTTTCATTCCTCGGAAAAACCACATAACTGTTTTGACTTCTATAGGAAAGACGGGAGATTATGCAACTGAATTAATATTTTCATTTATTGAAGAACACTCTTCTTTTTGACAGTTAATTTTTTCTATGTTATAAGCTTTTTTGATATTAAAACTGAAAGGAGGAAAAATGAATCGGGCAAAATATTTATTAATAATATTGCTTATAATTTTATTTCTTATAGTTTTAACGATTATTTCTTTTATCTATTTTGGATTGACTAAACCTCCCACTGTTAAGCCCAATACTTTTCTTGAAATAAAATTAATGGGAGCAATTGAAGAAATCTCTCCTCCGGATTTTCTTACTGCAAAAATTTTTGGCTATACTCCTTTAACAATGAATGGGATATGGAATAACATAAGAAAAGCAAAAGTTGACAGAAGAATAAAAGGGATTCTCCTCAGAGTTGGTTATTTGAACTGTGGATGGGCTAAAGTAAATGAGATTCGAGAGGCTCTCCTTGATTTCAGAAAATCCGGTAAAGAGGTAATAAGCTATATAGAGGAAGGAGCAGATTTTGATAAGGAGTATTATTTAGCAACTGCTTCAAATAAGATATATCTTCATCCATTAGGACTTATAGTAATTAATGGTTTGGGAGGATACTTTGCTTTTTATAAAAAAGCACTCGACAAACTCGGAATAAAGGGAGAATTTGAGCATATTAG
>CAZWBN010000353.1:0-1806 GCA_964632095.1 uncultured Clostridia bacterium
CCTTTAATTCTGTCTTATTTAAAGTTTCTTCCATTTTAAAGTTTAGAATAAAAGAATAATAACAAAATTTCAATAATTTTTTAATCCAATAAAAGCTAACATTCTACCTTTGTTTTTTGGGTCCCTTCTATGGGAATAAAATAAATCAGGGTTACATTTTGTGCATAAATTAATGCTGAAGATATTTTCATCCTTAATTCCAGCTTCACAAATCTGAATTAAATTTGCTTTTCTCAGGTCAAGCTTATATTTTTTATCTTTTTGTGAGTATGTTAAAAAATTCAGGTTTTTCCACTCTTTATGATTTTCAAAGGCTTTTTTAACATCCTCTCCAACATCATAACATCTTTCACATATACATGGACCCAAGAGTACAATTAGGGAAGATGGATTTAGATTAAATAAATTTATTGTTTCTTTTAATACCTTATAAGTAATCCTTTTTGAAGTTCCTTTCCATCCAGAGTGAATGGCTCCTATAATTTCTTTTTCGTTATCATAAAATAGAATTGGCAAACAATCAGCTGTTCTAATGGTTAGTAAAAGCTCCCTTTTTTGAGTGATAAGGGCATCTCCTACCAATAATTTTTTCGGTTTGTTAGTAATTATGTGAAATTTATCTGAATGAATTTGCCTCAAAGAAACAATTGAGTTTTCTCTCAAGTTAAAATTTTTTATAATTTCTTTTAAGTCCCAGATTTTTGTTGTAAATCCATATATGAGATTTTTAGGATTAAAGTTGTTAAATAGGAAAAACTCAAGATTTTTTTCTTTTTTAAGAAAATAGTTCATTATTCACAAGCCGAATTCTTTCTTTTTGATAATAATTTCTGGTAAATTTTTTTTAAATAATTCTTTGGTTCGCAATATCCAGTTTTTGAAATGTTCTTCTATATTTTCTTTGGTCCAGCGATGGTTTTTCACACTTTCTCTGGAGAAGATGAAGCCCTCCTTAGTCCATTGTGCCTGCGTATGACATACAGGGCATCGAATTCTATCCCTGTCAATTCTTTCAAATAACATTGAGAAACAAACAGGACAATGAGTTGAAATTTTTTCTTCATATTTTTCTTGGCTAAGAGAAGGAGATGAAATTTTTTTAATAGCATAGTCAAGACGGGATAAAGAATCTTTTTCTAACAGTACTTCACCAGGACCAGCACCAAGAATAAGAAAACTGTCAATAATTTTAAATCCAAGACCGAGAAGAAACATATTCATAAGTGGTAGTTGAAAGGAAAACCAGTCAATTGGACTTGCAACTCCAATACTTACGGCTGGTTTGGAGTAAAGCTTCTCAAAATAAGATGGCATGAGTAGATATCTATCCATTAATAGTTTAAGAGAACCCGGGATTGTGGTTACATAGGTTGGTGCTATAAGAAAGAAAGCATCTGCTTTGACAATTTTTTCCATTAGAGAGTAAAAATCATCAGGCAATGGACAGCGTTCATTCTTAAAAACGCATCTCATACAGCCATCACATTGCAGCAATTTGTAATCCCTTAAATTTATAATTTCAGCAGAATTTTTGTTATTTTCAATTCTTTTTAAAATTAATTTTGAAAGAAGTTCTGAGTTTCCTTTTCTTCTGAAAGATGAGTTTAAAATTGCAACATGCATTTTTTACCTCCAGCATAAAATAGACCAAAAATCAGAATTTTATTCAAGTAAAAATTATATGATTGACAAATTTGTAAAATTAGCTATAAATAAAAATGGATGGGCGATTAACTCAGTGGCAGAGTGCTACCTTCACACGGTAGAAGTCGGAGGTTCGAATCCTCCATCGCCCACCATTTAAAA
>CAZWBN010000354.1:0-1798 GCA_964632095.1 uncultured Clostridia bacterium
TTTCTCATAGTTTCTTTTATAACATAGTAAATTCCTTTTTTCAATTTTTTAAAACCATCGAGCAAATTATATATACTTTTCTTGCAATCATTCTTAGAAAAAAATTCATATTGATTTTACACAAAAAACTCACCTTGTTTCTGAACAACTAAAAGAGTGTATTCATCAAACCAGTGAATTTTATTTAAATCCCCGAAATGCTCAGAAAGTTTTTGTTTGAATATCTGTATAGATTTTTCTAATTCATCTTCCTCGTATAAATAAAAAGTAGAATAATGACAATTTCTTGCTTTTTCTAATAATTTATTAAAATCAGAAATTCTTTTAAATCTAAAAAATCTGATTGAATGAATCTCTAAATCTGAAAATTGATTTAAAATATCCTTTAATTCTTCTAATTCATAAAGACGATTTTCTTTTTCAATAAAATAAGGAAAAAATTTACCCCAGATATTACTGCGATTTTGACTTCTCAGCCGTGTATAAATGAATAAACAACCCTTATCCTTGAGGACTCGCGAGCATTCAGTTAAAAATTGGGTGAAATTGAAATGATGGATTGCATTAAAAGCAAATATACAATTCAGTGAATTATTCTCTAAAGGTAATTCACTTGCCCTTGCTCTCATAATTTTAAACTTCTTAACATTATTTAAACTAAAATATTCACTCAATTGTTTCAACATTTCTTCATTATAGTCAATACAATATAGACGAAGCTTACTCCCTAAATGCTCAAATAATTTCAAACTGTATCTTCCAGTTCCACAGCCCACATCAGCTCCTATTATTTCAGGTAAATCCTTGGTTATATCTTTAATATATAAAATTGGTTCGATATCTGTTGTTCTTAATTCTCTATATTTTGGAGCGATTTTTGAGAAATGATTTTGCATATTTCTCATTCTATCATACCTCCAAAATTCTTATTGAAGAAAAAGAAAAATGTAAAGAAAATTTTTATTTATTATTAAAATTTCGCAGTTTTTTCTGAACTTTAATTCTATAAAAAAAATTTACTTCGTGTCAATCTGGCTGATTGATTATAGAATTAAAATAAGTTTTTTTGAAGAACAAAAATCAGATAAAATATTTTTCTATTTTTTCAAATCTAATTTATGTTTAATTATGCTTGTTAAATTTATTTCTTTGGTGGAATTATTTTTTCTGGCTCAGGATATTCCTTTCCTTTCAAATCAAGACGGATTGTCTTAATTTTTGGAGGATTTAAAGGTCTATCTCTGTTATCTCTTGGAAGAGAAGCAATTTTATGTGCCACTTCCATTCCTTTGATTACTTTCCCAAAAGCGCAGTATCTCCCATTGAGAAATTCTGCTTTTGCAAGAGTGATAAAAAATTGACTTCCTGCACTATCAGGATTTGAAGTTCTTGCCATTCCAACAATTCCCTCTTCAAAAGAAATATCATTGAACTCGCCCTTAATGCTGTAATCCGGTCCTCCCATACCTGTTCCAAGAGGGTCGCCACCCTGAATCACAAATCCTGGAATTACTCTGTGGAAAATAAGACCATCATAAAATCCCTTTTTTGCAAGATAAATAAAATTATTAACAGTATTAGGAGCCTTATCAGGAAAAAGCTCTATCACTATTTCCGAACCATCTTCCATGACTATTGTTGCAATTGGATTTTGCGTTTTCTTTCCACCAGCATTTAAAAAGATTGAAAAACAGAGAATTAAAACAAGAAAAAGATTAAATATTTTCATTTTTCCTCCTTCAAAAAGAAAAAAATCTTTCCATAAATTCTTTTCCTGAAATTTTGATTAAATTTAATC
>CAZWBN010000355.1:0-1795 GCA_964632095.1 uncultured Clostridia bacterium
TTTGTAATTTGACAGAGATTTTTTATTCTGTTATAAAGATAAAAAAATCCTTTCATGGAGAACGAGTGGTTAAAGAAATTTTTAAGGCTTTTATTCCTATTACTTATTGTGAGTAATATCTGCTGGGGGAGTGATACAAAAGAGAAAAATCTAAAACCCAAGAAAAATTATCTAAAAGCTGGATTTGAAGTTGTCGGAATCAATACAGCTATATGGGCTTATGACAGATACATAAAAAAGGCAAACTGGGTGAAAATATCAGCTCAATCAATATGGAGAAATATTAAAAGGGGATATTACTGGGACAACAATAGTTTTCAGGCGAATCAACTGGACCATCCCTATCAGGGAAGTCTATTCTGGTGTTCTGCTCGAGTAAATGGTCTTAACTACTGGGAAAGCACATTCTATCCCCTTTTTGGTAGTTTAATATGGGAAGTGGCACTGGAAAACAACCAGCCATCCACAAATGATGCTATCATGACAACCCTCGGAGGAATGACCTTAGGAGAAGTTTTTTTTCGACTTTCGAATCTAATAATCAGAAATAATAAAGGAGGCTTTGAAAGATTTTTAAGGGAAATCTCTACATTCATTGTAAGTCCAGCTGTGGCTATAGATAGACTAATAACAGGAAAAAGTTTTCGGATTGGTAGAAAAGCTGAAAAACATTTTTACAAATTATCTTTTCCTGTTGGTAGTTGCAGAAAAATTCCAGTTTTGGGGGTAAACCTGGAATTTCTGGATGCAATTGAAAAAACAGATTCAGAGATTTCACCATATGATTATTTTACTTTTGATTTAAGAACAAAATGGAAAAATAAAAGGCTCAAAATTGAAAGGGTATTGACAGCAGGTTTGATAATGGGTCTGAAAGCAAAAAGAAGTTTATTCGGAATTTTTGGAGATTTTGATTATATTAATATCCCAGGAAATAAAATTTCTGCAGTGGGCTTTGGACCTGGTTTTGTCTTAAACTCTGGTGAAAATTTTATCTTTAAAACTTCTGCCGGGCTTTCTGGAATATTTGGAGGTGCAAGTTCTTCGTTTGTATTAACATATGGTGAAGAAATTTTTAAAAAACATGGAGAGCATCACAGATTTGGACCGAGAAGTGACCCGTATTATCTTGGTCCAGGGATAAAAGGAAAGTTCAATTTTGGTCTTGAAGGAAAAAATCTCTTTGATATTAGTGCAGATTTATCTTATTACTGGATAAATTCAATATTTGGAACCAATGCAAAAGAATATATAACGAGAATATGCTGGAGAGGGAGTATTAATCTTTTCTCCTGGTCTCAAATCGGCATTGAATATGAATATTATTTTAAAGAAGGAACATATAGGGATTATACACCTTTACACCGAAATTTTGAGGCAACTTCTATTTTCTGTATTTTTAAGTTTTAAGAAATAACTCTTTCTGGGGTCTGGAAAGAAATTCTGCTCCTTTCTCTCTAACATGGACAATTTCTTCTATACTCATAACACCATAATCTTTCAAATTTATTCTTGGCTCAATTGTGAATACCATTCCTTCTTCAACTGGAAGATAAGGTAAATTTCCGTATCTCTCCCAGCATGGACCTAAGAGAGTTCCTCCATCATGGGCATTTCTTCCTATCTGATGACCTGTAGCATGAGGATATTCTTCATAGCCCTTTGAAACAATAAAATCTCGACATATTTTATCCACCTCATAACCTTTTATGCCTGGCTTAAGCGCTTCGGATGTGATTTTTATTGCTTCTTTTATTGTATTGAAAGCCTCTATAACTTCTTCAGGAGCCTCTTT
>CAZWBN010000356.1:0-1767 GCA_964632095.1 uncultured Clostridia bacterium
GAACTCCTATGGTTATTCCGAGGACCGTAAGGAAGGAGCGAAGTTTATGACTTTTCAGCGATTCAAAAGCCATATTCACAACTTCTCTAATAACTCCCCATCTCATTTTCTAATCCTTTCACCTTTTACAATTTACATTTAACATTTCTCTAAATATTATTGTTCTGCTCGCAGGGCAACACTCGGGTCTAATTTTGCAGCCTTATTAGCTGGATAAAGCCCAAAGAATAATCCAACGGATGTTGATACTAAAATTGCAATTATTATTGCAGTTGGGTCAAGAGCTGAGGGCATGGAAGTAGTGGCAGAGACTATTTTTGCAATTATAAATCCTAAAAGTATCCCAACAATGCCTCCGGTTCCTGATATTATTGATGATTCTATTAAAAATTGGAGCAAAATATCCTTTCTTCTTGCTCCAATAGACATTCTTATCCCGATTTCCTTTGTCCTTTCTGTAACAGAGACAAGCATTATATTCATTATTACTATTCCTCCTACAAGAAGAGCAATAGATGAAATTGCTATCATAGCGAAATATATGCTTGAAGTGGCGTTTTTATAAAATTGAATAAAAGTTTCAGAGGTTCGAAAGAAAAAATCATCAGGCTCATTAAATTTTAAATGCCTTCTTGCACGAAGAACAGTTCTTACTTCTTCTTGAGCTTCCTCCATTTTCTCTAAGGATGTAGTATGGATGTTTATTGCAATGCTTCTTTTTTTACCATAGATTTTTTGGAAAGTAGTAATCGGAATACGAACGAAATTATCCTGGCTAAATCCCAGTATTTTCCCCCTTTCTTTTGCAACTCCAATAATGAGAAAATACTTATTTCCAATTTTCAGTCGTTTTCCTATTGGGTCTAAAAAAGAGAATAGTTCTTTTTTAATATCTGCTCCTATTACACACACGAATCTGGAATGGTCAATATCTTCCTTTAAAATATGTCTTCCAGCTTCAAGTTCAATTACAGAGCCAATAAGGTGGTCAAATTGAGTAACTCCTCTTATTTCAACATTCTTAAGATATTGACTTCTGAATTTAACATTTCGAGTAGTGCGGACCGATGCACCTACAAGTTCACAATTTCTACAATATTTTCTAATAGCTTCCATATCCTCTAAGGTTAGATTCTTTCTTTTAATCTGTTCTAAATAATCTTTGTAAGAGCCAAACGTAGAAAATTTTGTAACACTAAAATCACTTGCTCCATAAAATGACATTTTTTCGTATACATATTTATCAAGCCCTTGGATTACAGAAACCACTGTTATAATGGTCATAACTCCAATAATAACACCCAGAAGAGTAAGAAAAGTCCTCAGTTTATTTGTCCAGATAGAATTGAAAGCAACCGAAATTGCTTCTCCTATATTAATTCTTCCCATCTCAATAAATATTATTACGAAAGTTATTTAAAAAAGTTTCCAAAGAAGAGGCTAATTTCCTGTTTCTAACTTTTTTGGGAGCAGGTTTAAAAACCTTCTTCTACCTTGATAGAAGGAGAAGAAAGCCATATAGAGATATCCTATTTGAAACAATAAAAGAAATGGAAGAGTTAAATATATCCCCTCTTTAATTGAAAAAGCGACTGTTATTGTGAAATAGATTCCCAAGAGAAGCTCAAAGTAGGTTAAATAACTTCTTTTTCCAAAATATCTTTTTAATTTCCAATTTTTTTTCTTATCCTGAATCCCAAACTTTGGAGTTCTTTCAAACTCAGATTTTTTATCCAATAAAGCTTCAATTACTGCTTTTGCATTATT
>CAZWBN010000357.1:0-1756 GCA_964632095.1 uncultured Clostridia bacterium
ACAAGTATTCGAAAATCCACTTTTTTGAACCCTGGAATTCCTCTTTCCACCCAGAAAAGGTTTTTGTAACATTTGATTTCACGGGTTATGCCTCTGAACTTATCAGTTAACTCACCTGCAGCAAGAAGTTTTACATTTTTCCCTTCAATTTTAACCCTATCAGGTCTGTGCAGTTTCTTTTGAATTGCAATTGCTGAAATTGTTGGAATTGCTTTTTCATTTTTAATTGAAAAGTCAATCTGGAATAAATCTTCCTGTATTTTCTTTATTTTTGTGTCCTGAAAGGAAAGTTTAGGTAACTGGTCTGCATGGAAAAGGCAAAAGGCTGCATTTCTATGACAGGTTTCTGGAAGTTGGAACAATGGAGGAACACGGCGCCCGAATTTCTTTACTCCTCCTATTTCAATATCTCCATAAAGGGGATGTTTATAAGGTTTCCAGTCTGTATACTGTTCACCGAGTAGAACAAGGTCATAATAAATCATTTCATTAAGTTCTCTTAAGAGCATTCGATAATAACTCATTTCTTCATCCTCTCTTCTTTCTTCTCTTTCCTCTCTACCAAAAGGCAAGGCTTCAAACAAATCCATATCCAGTTCATTACTGAAAGTAAAAATACCGAGAGTGCAATACAGAAAGTCTATGCTACCTCCATATACTGTATACATGTCTTTGTAAACAGTGACATATCTGTATCCGGGTAATATCTTTTCTCCTTTTTTAGCTATATAATCATATGCTCTTCTATCAGCTATTGGGTATTCTCCCATGTTTTTTGCTCCAGGACCTCTCAGAATCATACCACCAAAATTGTGGAAATTCTGAGCACCAGCTATATTTGGGTGTGCCAGGAGAAAATCTCTAACAGCTTTTGTTTCTGGAAAACAGAAAGGATAATCCCCTGCTCCTCTCTGCACATAATTTGGTTGCCAGTTATATCCATAGTTTCTGTTCATATCATATCCACCGGGTCCATCCTCGTTCACTCTTCCATCTCCATCATTGTCTATTCCTTCCAGTCCAAGAATTATATATTCTCCCTTTTCTCCTGGTCTAACTGGAATAAGAATTCTTGGGTCATCAGGATGAGCTTTGTAATTTCCATTCGGGTCTTTTTTTCGCATTAAAGTTATTGAACCATCCCCATTTAAATCCTCTGGACCATCCTCATCTGCCACACCATCTCTGTCATCGTCATAGGGCATGAGTCCTGAACGGGGAAAGTTAGGGTCAGTGGCTTTATGTATATAATAATCTCTGCTATCTGGATTCATTGTTGGAACAATATAAAACGCTCTCTCATCAAGTAGATGTGTAATAAATTTATTTTTTCCATAATTTTTAAGCAAATACCATATAGTATAAAGTGCCACTTCAGTTCCCTGTATCTCATTTCCATGAATATTAGCATCAATATAAAAACCGGGCTTATGTTCAGCTGGACCTGTATCTGGATTATTCAGAATTACTGCCCATATTTCCCTTCCCTGATATGATTTTCCAATACATTTTAAAGTCATAAATTTTGGATAAGCCTTTGCCAGCTTTTTTAATGCTCTGGTTAATTCAGCATGGTCATAAAAGTGGTCAAAAGATAAATTTACTTCTTTAGAGAAGGAAAAGTTTGTAAATATAATGAAATATATTAGAAAAATTATCCCTGTTAAAATATTTACAATCTTATTTCTCATTTTTTCCTCCCTTTTATTTGAGTTCAATGGTTGCTGACGCTGAACCTGCTTTCCGAGATTTTGCA
>CAZWBN010000358.1:0-1750 GCA_964632095.1 uncultured Clostridia bacterium
GGATAATAATGATTTCTTAAGAATTTCTGCAGCTTTCTCCATAGTATTAGGAGGTAAATTTCCAAAACTGAGTCGAAGATAAGCTTTTTGCATGCCAAATGGCTCTCCTGGAACTGTAGAAATTCCATATTTTTCAATCAAAATTCTTGCAACCTCCCAGCCGGTTCTTTTTTCTTTTTTAAATTTTATGAATATGTAAAATCCTCCTTCACTTTTCGGGAAATTTATAATTTCCTTTTCCGCAATAGGAAATAGATTCTGGAGTAAAATGTCTCTCGATTTTTTCATATCTGATAAAAATTGAAAAGGATAATCTTTAAAATCAAGCATAATTTCTTCAGCTAATATCTGGGCGGGAACAGGTGGACACACATGTAAAGTATCTGCGACTTTAATTATATGAGGGACCAAGGATTCTGGTGCTTTCATCCACCCGAGACGCCATCCTGACATTCCATAGGATTTTGAAAAAGACCATAATCCAATTGTAAATCTATCGTCAAATAAAAGAGGAGAAAAATGTTTTTTCTCCCAGACAAAATGAAAATATGGTTCATCTGAAATAATGTATATTCCATACTTATGAGCAATTTCCAGAAGTTCCATTAATATTGAAAGGTCAACCATTGCACCTGATGGATTTGACGGAGAGACTAAAACTATTGCCCTTGTTTTATTTGAAATTTTCTTTTTCAAGAATTCTGGAATGATATGATAATTTTCATCTGTTTGCACAATTACTGGTTTTAATCCAAGTATTTGGATTGCCATTAAATGGTTAAAATAATAGGGTTTAAAAAGTATGATTTCATCGCCTCTATCAGCTATTGTTGCAAGAGCAAGAAATGCTGCCTGATTGGCTCCCGGAGTTATTATGATATTTTCAGGCAATGGATTTTTAATATTTAAATCCTTCAAAAAATTCGAGAGCAAATATCTCAAATTGTAATTTCCTTCATCCGAACCGTATTTATGCCCTTCTCCTCTTTTAATTCTCTCAATAGCTTTTTCCAGAGCTTGGCGGGGCGGTCCAAACCATGGAACCCCCTGTGCGAGAGAAATTATATTTTTTTTATTTCCACAATAAGATTTTATTTTTTGGATTGGTGCATCCATAATTTTGCTAATTTTTTCGGAAATAAACATTTTTTTACCTGAGATAGCTTTAGCCTGGAATCCAGATTTTTTTTGCTAGTATTAATTCAGAATTACTTGGCAGGTGAAGAGGAACCCTTGATTGAGTGAAAAATGTAAGACCTCTATAACTGGTTAAGTACTTATAGGTTTTTGTGATAAATTTAGTTTCAGCCATTATAATAAGAGGGGTATCCATTCTCCCGATAATTTTCATGAAATTTTGAGGTTCCACTTTTATAATAGCGCCCGAAGCTTTAATCGCTTGTGCAATGGCAATTGCAGCTGCATGGACACTTCCAGTTACTCCTCCTATTGCTCCAATGTTCATTTTGAGAACCTCCTTCTATTCGCTAAAGCCAGAAAAAGAAAATTTGTTGTTGTAATAACTTAATATTATAAAAGTTAAAAATCTAAAATGCAAAAAAGAAATCGAGAAGGTAAGGTCCTTGGTTGACACATCTTCCCCGTCCTTAGAGGATGGGTTCATACATTGTGCTTATCTTCTCAAGAATAAATACAGGAAACATTACTATTATTTATTTAAAAAATTTTAAAGGTTTTAAAGAGTCACATTGTTTACAAATTTCCAAGCCTCATATCTTGTCCGAGGAAT
>CAZWBN010000359.1:0-1749 GCA_964632095.1 uncultured Clostridia bacterium
GTCATCCGTACATACCAAGGCAACTTTAGCTGACGAGGAAATATTTTCTTCTGTTTGATAATCTCGCGAAAAAGAAAGAGCTGGAAAGGCAAGTAATCCAAAAATAGAAGTTTTTATAAATTCCCTCCTTGTCTGAAGAAAAACCATAATTATCTCCTTATTTTTTTATTTTTTGAAGAAGATTTTGAAAAAAATATATAAGAGCAGACTTAACAAAAGACTTATAAGAATACAGGTTGTAAGAGGAAAATAGAAAGTAAAATTCTCCTTTTTAATTAATATATCGCCTGGTAGACGTCCAATCCACTGGATTTTTCCAGCAATTTTCAAAAATAAACCTAAAGCTATTAAAATTAATCCAAGAATTAAAATTGCATTTGCCAGTGATTTAATCATTTTTATTTACGGATTCTTTTAATTCTATGAGTACACCAGTCGTGCTTTTAGGATGTATAAAAGCAATTAAACTCCCACCTTCTCCTCTTTTAGGTTCTTTATCTATTAACTTCAATCCATTTTTCTCCATTTCTCGCATCATTACCCTTATATCATCCACTTCAAAACAAATATGATGTAATCCTTCTCCTCTTTTTTCTAAGAATTTATTTAACGGCGAGGAACTATCAAGAGGAGCTATTAATTCAATTTTTAATTTTTGTATTTCCATTTCAAATATTGAAACTAATACGCTTTGTTCCTCAATCTTCTCCTCTTTAATTGGCTTTAAACTGAGAATATTTTCCCATTTTTTATTAGCGATGTTTAAATCCTTAACAGCAATACCAATATGGTCAATTTTCTTTATCATTTTATTAATTTTTTAATTAATTCCTCGGACAGAGAAAATGGGTCGAACTGTTTTTCATAAATCTTTTCCACATATTCATTAAATTCTTCATCAGATATTCTTTTTCTTATCTCATTATAAATTATTTCTTTCATGATGTCTTCAAGCATCCAGCGAATAAATCTCTTTCTCCTCTGCTCGATTCTACTTTGCAAATCTCCGTTTTCAAAATTAAGTATTTTCTCAATAAGAATGTTCACTCCATCTCCAGTTGTAGCCACTGTTTTTACAACAGGTATTTGACTTTCTTTCTCCTTCAATCCAAGGGATAAAATAGCCTGTAGCTGTCTTTCAAAATTTGGAGTTTCAGGATGGTCTGCTTTGTTTATTACAAATATATCTCCTATCTCCATTATTCCTGCTTTAAATGTCTGAATTTCATCTCCTGCACCTGGAACCAGAATAACGAGAACTAAGTCAGCAAATTTGACTATTTCAACCTCGTCCTGTCCCACTCCCACTGTTTCTATTATTATCACATCCTTTCCGGATGCTTCTAAAATAGTTATAACTTCTCCAGTTGATTTTGCTAAACCACCAAGATGACCCCGAGTTGCCATGCTTCTAATAAACACACCATTATCAAGACAATGTCTCATCATTCTAATCCTGTCTCCTAATATCGCACCTCCTGTAAAAGGACTTGTAGGGTCAACTGCAATTATCCCAACAGACTTTTTCTTTTCCCTGAAATGCTTAATCATCTGGTCAATTAATGTGCTTTTTCCAGAGCCAGGAGCACCAGTCACTCCAATTACAAGAGAATTATTGGAGGAAAGATATAATTCTCTTAAATATGGATATGCCTTTTCCTTTTCATTTTCCACAAGAGAAATCATCCTCGCTATAGCCCTCTGATTTCCCTTGAGAACTTCCCTAACCAAATCCATCTTTTAACCTTC
>CAZWBN010000360.1:0-1748 GCA_964632095.1 uncultured Clostridia bacterium
ATTCCATTCATCCCATGTACTGCAAGAACAACAATAATTCTTGCTTTAATTGCATTTTATTTAGGACCCTGGGCAGCCCTTGCTTTTTATATCTTTAATCTTATTCTTATAGCAATAATTGGAAGAATATTAACATTTTTCTTTCCTTCTCCTTCACCAGGATTAATATTAGAAATTCCCTCTTATAAAATTCCTTCCATTAAAAGCATAGCTCAAAAAACTTACTTTAAATTAAAATCTTTCATTAATTTCGCATGGCCAATTCTAATTGCAGGAAGTATTTTCCTTTCTTTTATTCAATATCTGGGTTTGGATAAATCTATAAATTCTTTTCTTTCTCCTCTGATATATAATGTTCTCGGACTTCCAAAAGAATTAGGAGTAACATTGATTTTCGGTATTTTGAGAAAAGAACTCTCATTAATCATGATGCTTCAGGCTTTAGGAGTAGATGCACAGAATGTATTATCAGCAATTACTCCCCAGCAGATAGTAGTTTTCACGGTTTTCCTTTCCCTTTTCATTCCCTGTATATCAACATTTACAATGATCTGGAAAGAATTGGGCAAGAAAATTGCTTTTATTTCCGCTTCTCTCAATATTTTTGTAGCGTTAATAATCAGCATTCTTGTGAGAATAATTTTTCAACTTATTCGATAACAATTATTGCTACTGCATACTTATCAAGATGAGAGAGAGAAACACAGATTCTCTGGAAGGAGACATCAGGATTATGAATTTTAATTTCAGGTTTTCCCGTAGATTGATTAATAATTTCAATATCTCTCCATTTTATTCTTTTTCCAAGGGCCTTAAAAAAAGCCTCTTTAGCTGCAAATCTTGCGGCTAAATGTTGATATTTATTTTTTTTGTTTAAGCAATAATCAATTTCTTTTTGAGTAAAAATTCTATGGAGAAATTTCTCATTTTCCCTACATGCCTTAGCAATTCTCTCGACTTCTATAATATCGATTCCTATCCCTTTAATACTCACTTTCGAGCCTCATTAAAATTTCTCGAGCTACTTTTCTTCCTATTAAATTTGTCAGTTCTTCTTCAGAAGCTTTTTTAATTTCCTCTAAACTTTTATATTTATTTAAAAGAATTAATTTTCTTTTCTCACCTATCCCGGGAATCTCATCTAAAATCGACTTAAAACTATGATATGTTCTTAATTTTCTATGGAAAGTTATTGCGAAACGATGAGCCTCATCTCTTATTCTCTGAATTAATCTGAGACAGGGTGAACTCTTTTCAAGAACCACAGGCTCCTTTTTCCCAGGGATAAAAATTAACTCTTCCTTTTTCGCGATTGAAATAACGGGAATATCCTCTATTTTCAATTCCCTTAAAGCCCTCACAGCTGAATTAAGTTGACCTTTTCCTCCATCTATTAAAATTAGGTCCGGAAATCGTTTATTTTCTTCAAGGACTCGAGAATATCTCCTTTTTACAACCTCATAAATGGAAGCAACATCATCAATTCCTTCTACAGTTTTTATCTTATATTTACGATATTCTTTTTTTAAAGGCTCTCCTCTATCAAAAACAATAAGTGAACCAACAGTTTGTACTCCTCCTATATGAGAGATATCAAAGGCCTCAATGCGATAGGGAATTTTCTCTAAATCTAATAAGTCTTTCAATTCTTTTAGACTGGGAATCTCTTCCTCTTTCATTTCCAAATATAATTTTGCATTGCGATTGGCTAAATCCACTAATTTCTTATATCTTCCCCTTTCTGGAAC
>CAZWBN010000361.1:0-1741 GCA_964632095.1 uncultured Clostridia bacterium
GCTTGGAAATTGTTGTCAAAAATGGCGGAATTAATGGGAGATAAATCTTTAGCCCAAAAGGCGTACAGGCGGTATCAAACTGCTTTTCGCTCTTTAAATGAAAAATTCTGGCTTGAAAAGGAGAAAAAATATTGCTTTGCTCTCACTATTGATGGAGATAAATTAAAAGAAGATACTGGCTGGATTTCTGTACCAATGTTTTTCAAGCTATTTAATCCAAAAAGAGCAGAACACGCCCTTCAACTTCTTTCATCTTCAAAACTCAGCACTGATTGGGGAATAAGGATGCTCTCAAAAGAAAGTCAGTATTATGACCCTCTAAATTATAATTATGGAAGTGTCTGGCCCTTTGTTACTGGTTATGCAACCTTGGCTGAATTTAAATATAATCATATTATCTCAGGATTTTCTCATTTGAAATCCTTAGTAAGAAATACATTCATTGATGCTCTTGGCTTCTGCTCAGAACTTTTTTCAGGTGAATTTTATATTCCTATCGAAGAGGCGGTCCCTTTTCAGATATTTTCTTCTTCACCAATTATAACTTCTACAATGAGAGGTTTATTTGGACTTGAAGGCGATGCTTTGAAAAAAGAAATACGATTTTCGCCTCAATTACCCGGAAATTGGGACAAGGTTGAGATTAAAAATTATAGAATTGGAGAAAATTGGTTTAATTTTCGAATAGAAAAGAAAATTGACAGCTTGATTCTCACTGCTCACAGTTCTAATAAAAATAAGAAAACTTTTCACTTGTTTTTTACACCTTTTATAGGTTTTGGGACTGAAATAAAAGAGGTAAAGGTTAATAATAAAGTTACATTTTTTAATAAAGTAGAAACTGATGGAAAGATTTATTGTCAAATATCAAAAATTCCCTTTTTTCCAGGGGAAGAAATAAAAATTGAAATATATTATCAGAAAAGAACAGATATTATTATTCCAGAGCAAAAAGTGGAAATTGGAAATAGAACAAAAGGATTAAAACTCATAAAAGCAAAAATGAAAGATAATAATTTATATTTAACTTTAGAAGGTCTTGAAGAAAAAACTTATCCTTTAGAACTAATTACAAGAAGAGAAATTAATTTTATAGAAGGAGCGAAAATTATTAAAGAAGTTGTGTCAAAGAAATTTTTAAGCGTTTTCTTTCCAAAAGAAACAGAAGGATATGTAAGAAAAGAAATAAAAATTACTTTGGGAGAAGAAAAATGAAAACCAAATTTCTTTATTTATTATTAATAATTTTTGTTCTGGCAAATTATCTTTATTCCTTAAACGGATCAATTATTACTTTTGAGGAGCGAAAAGCTGAAGTGAACGAAAAATTAAAGAAAGTTTATTCATTTTTAGAAAAAAATAAACTTGACGGCATATTACTTTCAACTGTGCGAAATTTTGCCTGGATGACAGGTGGAGGAGACAGTCACATTGTAATTACAAGTGAAATAGGATGTGCTCCATTGCTTATTCTAAAAAATGGAAAGAAATATTTAATTGCAAGTAATAGTGAATCCTCCCGTTTAATGGATGAGGCTTTAAAAGGGCTTGGATTTGAACTTAGAGAATTTAAATGGTTTGAGGAATTTCTGGAACCAAATAGAAAATTAGAAATTATTAAAAACTTAACTCATAAAATGAAGATTGGCTCCGATATCCCCTTTCCCGGAACAGTTCTTGTAGCAAATGAATTTTCCAAATTAAGGTATCAGTTAACGGATTCTGAAATTAAAAAATATCG
>CAZWBN010000362.1:0-1736 GCA_964632095.1 uncultured Clostridia bacterium
CTATTCCCGGTGCTATTGTCTTCCCATACCACATATGCGTTGCCGTTATTATCTGAAGCCACTTTGGGCCAACAAAAATCTACACTTGTTTTATAAGAAACAGCAATAGGGGATATCCACTTATTTTCCATTGTAGGATTTGGATTAAAGGAATACCAAACAACTGAATTATTGAAAGCTCTTTTAATCCATACTAAATGCGCGCCCCCGAAACCGTCTATTGATATATCCGGGGTATACGCTCCATGAATACCAGGAGGCACTACTTTTATATCGCTCCAATAAGTTTTATTTGGGTCTTTATATCTCATAAGAATTTCCCACCAGCCAGGGGAACCTGGAGGAGCATTTTCGTCATCTTGCCATACAACATAAATAAAACCATTATTATCTATTGCAATTGATTGATAAGTTGAACCTCCATAACTCGTTTGAGAAATATTAACATTTCCACTCATTTTTCCTTTGTGATATTTGTTATAGAATATCTCGTAAGTTCCTGAAATAGCTGAAAAAACAATATGTGCTGCACCTTTATTATCCACAAATATAGATGGAATAGCTCCTTCTTCTCTTCTTGGAAGATTTCCTGAAATATTAAGTGATTTACCCCATTCTCCATTCTCATTTGTATTGAAATAAACCTTTTCTCCATTAATTTTATTAACTTCTTCTACCCATACTACATACGCTTTCCCATTATTATTTGCAGATACAATTGGTGCCCATGAATATAAAGTTGACTTGGAAATGTTTACAGGCTTACTCCAAGTCATCTTATTTAATGGAGGCAATTTTCTCTCTTTATCAAATTCCTCTGTAAGTATACTGTTGTAAAGGAACAACCCTGAACTTAAAAGCAATACTATAATACTTCTTAAGAATATCTTATTTTGCATTGACTCTAAAATATAAACATATTTTCCCATTAAAGTCAAAATTTACCCTTATCCAACACAAAATGAGCATGAAAATTTAGTTATTTCCAATACAAGACGAGCATGAAATTAAAAGGAGGTGTGAGCTTGATAAATAAGAGTAGCTTCCCAGCATGAGAAATGGGGTCATTAAGAGATGCAGAGATGGGGTCAGCAGAGATGGGTTCAGGTCTTGAAATATAACATTAAATTATTAAGATTAGCTCATGGCAAGACCTTTACGCATAGAATTTCCTGGTGCAGTTTACCATATTACCTGCAGAGGTAATGCAAAGCAAAACATTTATCTCGATGAATTGGACATCTTTTTCAAGGAAGATTTAAAGCATTACTTGTAGAGAAGGAGAGTTATCTTTTAACACTATGTCGATATGTAGTTTTAAATCCAGTGAGGGCAGGATTAGTAAAAAGACCAGAGGAGTGGAAGTGGGGTAGTTATAGAGCAACCGTGGGAGAGGAGAAGAGCTTTTTTTTGACAGTTGAGTGGATACTTTCTCAATTTGGAAACGATAAGGATGAGGCAAGGATAGAATATAAGAAATTCGTATTAGAAGGAATAGAAGAAGATTTTCCAAATATATTTACTATGGCTATACTTTGAAGGAAATTGCTGAATATTTAGGAGTGCATTATGCCACTATTAGTCGAACTATTAAGAGGGTTGAGGAAAAAAGAAAAAGTAAGAAAATGTAATAATGCAAGATTTGACCCCAAGTGTCTGATAAAAAAACCTTATACTGCGGAGGATTTCTTTTTAGCAAAATTTTTTAACGGGAATTTAGGCATATACATTTAAAT
>CAZWBN010000363.1:0-1727 GCA_964632095.1 uncultured Clostridia bacterium
GCATAATTATGATTGCCAATAAATTTACCGAGCCTTTTGAAAAAAGCAATAAGAACTGTAAAAGTATAGATTTTTTCCTTATTTAAATGAAAACCAAGGGTGCAATAATAGGTTTGAGGAATGAAAACAAGCATGAAAATGTAAATTATACCGAATGAAAGGAAAAATCCTGCTATAGAATATAATAATTTTGAAAAAAGATTTTTCAATTTTTCCTTTTTAAAAATAAGATTAAAGAGAAGAAACAAATAATATCCAATTAATAAAAGAAACCCAGAAAGTTTTGAGAGGGTTGCTAATCCACAGAAAAGACCAAATAAAAATAAATATTTAGCATTTTTTGAATCTAATTTTTCTGCTTTCAGAATAAAATAAAGCGCGACTGTTGCCCAGAAAAGCATAAAGCAATCTGGCATAAAAGTTTTACCAAGAAAATTTATATTTTTTGTAAAAATGAATATTGAAGCGGATAAAAGCGAAATATATTTATTTAAATTAAAAATTTTTCTGGAAATTATATAAATAAAAATTGCGACTATAAGAAACAAAGAATAACAGAGTCCTCTTGCTATTCTCACATCTGGACCAAAGATTTTAAATAAAAATCCTGTGAAGTAAAAGCTTAGAGGAAGCTGGGAAACAAGGAAATCCTGATATGGTATTTCGCCAAGGTTTATCCGCCAGGCTGAATAAAGATATACGCCTTCATCATCATTAATAAGCCATCCATCAAGATTGTAAAATCCAAGAAATAAGGCTACCACAAAAAGAATTATAGCTATTAAGTAAAAAAGTAAATCCTTCCTCATGCTTTTTAACTTTAATCAGAATAATTAATTTTTTATTTAGAGTAAAGAGAATTTTTATTAAACTAAAAACTTAAAACAAAAAACTAAAAATTAAAAGCTTTTGAAATTTTCCTCAATTATACAGAAGCCTTCTAAAACTAATCTGAAAGAAGGACATAATGAAAAACACAAAACCGTTAACTGAGTTACCGATAGCAGAATTATGGAAAGAAGTCAAGATCTCGGAGTTACGAAGAGTCTAAATGCGGAAGTTAGGAAATTTCATCAACGGAAATGAAAGATTGTTATAAGTATTTTTTTAAATGGATTGACAGGGAAAATTAAAACAGCCTTAGGAGTTAGAAAGCGAGTGATACTTTGTGCATATGGGATAAGGGAGGATGGGAGGAAAGGTGGAGAAATGTTGTGCCAAAAGCAGTAAAATACGAACAACTAATGCAATTGAAAGAGTATTCACAGAAGTGAGAAGAAGAATAAGAACAATGAGTTGCTTTGAAAATCGAAGAAGTTGTGAACGAATTATTTATGCAATATTTCATTATTACAATAAAAAATGGCCTGTCTGCCGACAGGCAGGGAGGAGAAGCCTTTAAATGTTTTTACACAAAAAATCTTGACGCTGCCAGAACCAATTAAGATTTGCTTTTTAATATTGTCCTTCAATATAATATTTCTGATAAGGAATAAGGAGGTTTTAATGAAAAGGAAAATTTTAATTTTCATGGCATTAATTGGGATATTGTTAATTTTCATTAGTGCTGAAGAGAAAAAGGAATTGAGCCAGCTTGAAAAGGACAGGATTTTGATGAAAAAGGTTAATCCTGTCCCTACTCCTGTTGAAGAACGTTTTTCTTCTTATGAGAAGCACCTTAAAATGGCAAGGGAATCCATTTTTAAGAATATGAAATGGAGAAATAT
>CAZWBN010000364.1:0-1718 GCA_964632095.1 uncultured Clostridia bacterium
CAATGGGTCTAACATTATCCACAGTATGAGGCATTGCCACCATTGGCTTTAAATCTGAAAGATTAATTTCAAATATTTTTTCATATTCAGCATCAGGGTCAGGTTTTATTTCTCTAAATTTATTTTCTCTTCCATATTCTTTTAAAAATCCTCTTGTTATTTCATCTGTTGGAAAAATTCCACATTTAGCACCAGCTTCAACTGACATATTTGCTATTGTCAATCTCTCAGACATACTGATATGAGGAAGCGCTTCTCCTCCAAATTCCATTGCTTTATAAGTTGCTCCATCTGCTCCAATCATGCCAATGATATGAAGGATAAGGTCTTTCCCATACACTCCTTTTGGAAAGCTACCTTTTAAATTAAAGTAAAAAGTTTCTGGTACACGAAACCAGTTTTTTCCATACGCCATCCCAATTGCAACATCCGTGGAGCCCATTCCTGTAGCAAATGCACCCAAAGCTCCTCCAGTGACAGTGTGAGAGTCTGCGCCAATCAATATATAACCCGGACAATTAAATTTTTCATTTATTACTTGATGGCACACTCCATCTCCAATATCAGAGAGCACAGCTCCAGTTTTTCGAGCGAATTCTCTTATTAACATATGGTCATTGGAAAGCTCTTTTCTCGGGCTTGGACAAGCATGGTCTATAAAGAAAACAGCTCTCTCAGGATTTGCTAATTTCTTAACTCCCAATTTTTCGATCTGTCTAATGGTCAAAGGACCTGTTCCATCCTGAGCAAGGGCTAAATCAATATTTGCAATTACAATTTCACCTGCCTTTACTTCTTTTCCCGAATGTTCACTGAATATTTTTTCAACAATTGTTTGACCCATCTTACCTCCTTTTCTTAGACAAGAATTAAAAGAAAAAATCGTTATACTCAAATATATAAAAAATGGGAGATTTAGTCAATAATTCATAAGAAACAGATAAATAGGAAAAGTTATTTTTTGGGTATCACCCACAATTCTTGCCCGGGATAAATTCTTGACCTTGATGTAAGTCCATTTAAATTTAAAAGTTCTGAAAGACTCATACCAAACTTTTTTGCAATATCATAGGGAGTATCCCCGGATTTCACTTTATAAACAATTGCATTTTTTGGTTTTCCAGAATTAATTATGAGTTTTTGACCAATTTTTATTGTATTACTTTTTAATCCATTATCTTTTTTAATCCTACTTATTGTGGTATTGAACATTTTTGCAATTCTGTAAAGGGAATCTCCTCTTCTTACAGTATAGACTATTTTTTCACCAATTTTATATTTTTTAATATATGTATAGGAGGAAGGAATATATCTACCTCTTACTGGAATTTTTAATCTCTGACCAGGTCTTATCAAATTTATGCGTCTTAGACGATTTAATCTTGCAATAGCATTTATTGAAGTTCTATATCTCTTTGCAATCGTGGATAGCGTTTCCCCTCTTCTTACATAATGGATAATATAAGTTGCCTGAGGCGGAATCCATCTCGGCAAAGAGTTTATTTTCGCAAGGACCTTATCTCCATAGCCAGGAGGGATCTTCAAAAGATAGTCATAATCAGGGGTAGAATTATGTCGAAGTTCTGGATTCAAATCTATTAATTTCTCAGTTGTTATACCAATAGCCTTTGCCAGAGAAGAAAGTTTCACAGGACGATTTATGGATACAAGTTCATAATTTAAAGGAGGATCTGGTTCAGGAAGTTCAAAACCATATT
>CAZWBN010000365.1:0-1716 GCA_964632095.1 uncultured Clostridia bacterium
TAAACTGTCTTAGTTTGTATTAAATTTAATTAAAAAAATATGTAATGTCAAGTATTTTTTTCATAAAAATTTTTTTTCATAATTCACTTAAGTTAAATTTTCTTTAGTTTTTTTCTTAATTTTTCTTCCACAATAGGAGGAACTAAATTTTTAATACATCCACCCAAACTAAAAACTTCTTTAACTAATCTTGAACTGAGGAAAGAATATTCAATACTCGGCATCATAAAAAAAGTCTCAATTTCAGGATTTAATTTTCTATTCATTAAAGCCATCTGAAATTCATATTCAAAATCTGAAATAGCCCTTAATCCTCTAATCACCACTTTTGCTTTTTTTCTTTTTACAAAATCCACTAAAAGTCCTTGAAAGGGTTCTACTTCGATTTCTTTCCTATTTTTAAAAATTTCTTTTATAATATTTACCCGTTCCTCAATGGAAAAGAAATATTTCTTTTCCGGGTTTTCGAGTACTCCAACTATAATTTTATCAAATACTTTTAAACTTCTTTCTATAATATCTACATGCCCATTTGTTATAGGGTCGAAAGAACCAGGATAGATAGCAACTTTTTTCATTTTTTGCTCGAAGAAAAAATATCATAAAAAAATAGTTTTTTCAAATTAACTCTTTTCACAGCAGCTATAATTAGAAAAATAGGCAAAAATAAAATTAATTCGATCCCTATAGCTTTCAGGTTTGAGAGAGAGAAAAGCTCTGAGAGACTGCCTTTGTTTATTCCGGGAAAGAGTCCTAAACAGAAAGTTCTATTCCAGAAAGGATAAAATAAGGGGACTCCAATTGGTTCCCTGAAATCTGTAACAAGAGTGTCAATTAAAATATGAGAAGAAATTATCGCAAATGAGAGGATTGCGTATTTTTTATTTTTGGATAGCAGGGAAATAATGAGAGATATAAACAGAGCAAAGAGAAAATTATGAGTATATATTTGATGAAATTTTCCTCCTTTTTCTATTCCCATAAATAATATAGGAAATAAGTCTAAATCCGGAAGAATTCCTAAGAAAATAATAAAAATAATTAATTTAATATTTATTCTGTATTTATTTTCGATTAGAAATCCAATACTTAAGCTTAAAAAAGAATGACCAATTGGAGAAGGCATGTTATTGTTCTTTTTTTATTAGGTCAATAAATTCTTTCAGATTACTTCTCTGCTGAGAATCTATATCAATAAATTGAAAAGCTATTTTAAAAAATTCCTCGTTATTTCTTATGTTTTTTTCAACTCTCTTCACAATACCTTTAATATAAAAGTTTATTTCCTTATATGTGAGATTTAAAAAATGAATGGAATCTATTGGAAGCGAATAGGTAGTTTCAATTAAAATCCCTCCCTCGCTGATATTTTTAATAATAAAGTCTCTTAAAAATTCAATTTTGGTTATCTTCTTATCAAAATTACTCATTCTTTTTCTCTTCTTTGGAAAGACTCTTTATATATTCACTTAACAATTTTAATTGATTATCCGCAATATTTTCAAATTTGATTCCTGCTCTATAAATAACAGCATCTTCTTTTAAGGAATGAACAAATATTCTTTCGACCTTTCCCTGTGCGTTGAATTTTTTATCATTCAAATAAATTTCTAAATTGCATTCACTACCAACCTTTAAAGGAGTGGCCAGTTCAACTAAAATGCCTATAAGACTTATATCCACAATGGTTCCATCAATTCCTGTTTTTATTTTTCC
>CAZWBN010000366.1:0-1712 GCA_964632095.1 uncultured Clostridia bacterium
TAAATTTAAAATCTGTGCTTGAATTGAAATATCAAGAGAAGATACAGGTTCATCAGCCACAATAAATAAGGGAGAGGTTGCAAGTGCCCTGCAAATAGCTATCCTTTGTCTTTGCCCTCCACTAAATTCATGAGGATATTTATTCTTAAGGGCAGGGTCAATCCCAACAAATTCTAATAATTCGTTCACTTTCTCCTTTCTTTCTTTCCTATTTCCTATCCCGTGAACTTTTAATGGTTCTTCAATAATTTCTCCTATTTTTAAACGGGGATTTAATGAACTGTATGGATCCTGGAAAATTATTTGCATTTTTTTTCTTAAATTTCTTAATCTCGGATTTGGCATATTTACTAAGTCTTCTCCCTCAAAATATATTTTTCCTTCAGTTGGTTTAATTAACCTTAATACAAGTCTTCCTAAAGTGGTTTTACCAGAACCGGATTCTCCTACCAAACCTAAGGTTTTTCCTTTTTCAATCTTGAAATCGACCCCATCTACAGCTTTCAAAATTCCTTTTTGAAAAAATAATCCTGATTTTAAATAAAAATATTTTTTCAAATTCTGGACTTTAATCAATGCTGGATTTTCTTTCTTCATTTCCCTCAAAATATTAAAAAACACTAATCTTTTTGTCAATTTTAATTATTTGACATAATGCTTTTCACTTTCTTAAAATAAGTAGTAAATGAATTTAAAAAAAATAATATTGATTTTTCTATTTCTGTCCTTTTTTTACAATTTTTCCTTGCTACCAAGGGCAAAGGTCCTGAATGTTCGCTATCATAACCATCCTTTCTTCACACGAGTAGTGGTTGATATAGAAGCATTAAGAGAATATTATTATGGAAAGCTATATAATCCCGATAGAATTTATATTGACTTTTGTCAAACCAAATTAGACCCTTCCTTAAAAAATAAGGCTTTTGAAATTAATAACATTTATTTAAAAAGAATAAGAATTGCTCAACACAGCTATAACATAGTCAGAGCAGTGCTCGACCTTGATTTTAGCAAAATAAAAGACTTCCGGATTTTTCACTTGCTGGACCCCTTCCGGATAGTAATTGATATTTATCCCAAGGAAAGAGAAAATGAACTAAAGAGAAGAATAATAAGTTATAAACCTCCAAAGCCTTCTGGAAGCGGAAAATATAGTTTAGTTCGACAGCTTGGTCTTGGGGTCAGAACAATTGTTTTAGACCCCGGACATGGCGGAGAGGACCCTGGGGCAGTCAGTAAAAATAAACTATTAGTAGAAAAGGAGATAGTGCTTGATATTGCCCGCCGAGTAAAGAGAATACTTGAGAAAAATACTGATTTAGAAGTAATTCTTACCCGCAAAAGAGATACTTTTCTCCCGCTCGAAGATAGAGCAGTTATTGCGAATCAGAAAATGGCAGACCTCTTTATCTCAATTCATGCCAATTCCAGCCCGAATCCGAATGCAAGGGGAGTAGAGACATATTATCTCAATTTTACACAGGATCCGCATGCTGTGGAAGTTGCTGCAAGAGAAAATGCAACTTCGACTAAGAATATAGGTGAAATGGAAAAAATAATTAAAAAAATTATTCAGAATAGTAAGATTGAAGAATCAAGGGAACTGGCATCAAATATTCAGAAAAGCATTGTTAAAAATTTATCCTCAGTTTATTCGAATATAAAAGACCTTGGAGTGAAAGGAGGACCTTTTTGGGTTCTAATAGGGGCTG
>CAZWBN010000367.1:0-1690 GCA_964632095.1 uncultured Clostridia bacterium
CCATTACAGGAGAAGTAAAGGTATAATGAAAACTTAAAGCATCTTCCTTTTTAAAAATAATTTTTTTCTTTGAATCGAGAAGAATCATATCCTGAATATACCAGATTTCATAAAGTCCCTTTTTCCGATTGGTAAAAACATTGATAGGTTCATAATAGACTAATAAAGTCCTACCCCTTTTTATTTTTGGTTGTGGTAAGGGAACATATGCACCGAAAGAAATAATTTTAGAACATAAAGTTAAATCTTTAAATCCGAGCTTACCTTTATTTTGTAAATCTATTATTTTTTCCTTGAGTTTTAAAATTTCCTTATACTGGGGAACACTAAATGCATTTAAAATGAAAAAAAGAATAACTACAACCCCAAAAAGCCTTTTCATGATGTCCTCCTTTTTGGAGTATAATATTAAAATAAAATAATAAAGTCAATAAAAAATTTTAAAAATCTCTTAGACATTTTTTTCTGAGTAACTTTTTGTGTATCAAATTGTTAAATTAAATACATAAAAATAAAGAAATAATTTAATTTTTAATTCATTTATTATCAGTTAATTATATCTGCACATTTTTTGTTCAAAATTTGCTAAATGTAATTTTTTTAAAAACTTACGAAATTTTTCATCAAGATTTCCACAGGGTTTTCCACAGAATTTGTGAAATTTTTAAAAGTAGCAAGCTATCGGTTTAATGCGAGAATTTCTTTTATTTGAAGTGCATTTTTCACTGCAAATCCATAAGCATCATTATTAAAGAAGATATAAACCCTTTCCATATAATAATTATCTATCCATTTATTTATCTTTTCAGCCCAGGTCTTTAGTTCTTCTAATGAGTATTCTGTTCCATATAATATTTCTCCCCCGTGAAATCTTAAATACAAAAAATTGGATGTGATTTCTTCACACATCTGCCATCTTGATGAATGTGCTATACATAAATTCATATTATTATCTCTTAGAATTTTAATAACCTCTTCCGTGAACCAACTGGGATGTCTGAATTCTATGCTATGGTCTATGGATTTTAAAACCTTATCTCTTTTTATGCAATTAATAAAAATGGATAGTTTACTGGTATCAATCTTAAGCGATGGAGGGAGTTGCCATAGAGCACACAACAATTTTTCTCTCAAAAGGGAGCATCTTTGCGAAAAAAATTTTATTGATTCCTCTATGTCTTTTAGTCTCTTTAGATGAGTAATAAATCTTGAGCCCTTAACAACAAATCCAAAATCTCTTTTAGATTTTTTATACCATGAGTCAAACACTTTTTGAGAAGGAAGTCTGTAAAAGGTTACATTTAACTCAACGCAATTAAAATATTTTTGATAATAGGAAAGAAGCTCATTTTCTCTAATTCCAGGTGGATAAAATACCCCATTTAACCAGTGTTTGTAATTATAACCACTTGTCCCTATGAAAAAATCCATTCATAGATAAAGTAACAAAAGGAGGAAAAGGTGTCAAAATAAAATACTGTTTTGACATTTTAAATTCAGGAAGATAGAATCTAATAGAAGGAGGAGAAAATGAATAAAAAATTAAAAATTTATTTAGTAACAGGATTATTTTTTGTAATATCTTCTTATATTTTTGCGCAGGAAGAGACTTTATCTCAGGAACAGATTATTGTTCAAACATCCCATTCAATTTCCAGTCACACCCTCTTTCAATATGTGGTTGAATTAG
>CAZWBN010000368.1:0-1672 GCA_964632095.1 uncultured Clostridia bacterium
GACCATTATTCTTATCCAGAAAAATCTATAAAGCGTTTAATAGAAAAACACGCGAAAATGAAAGCAGAGGTTTTAATAACCACAGAGAAGGATGCTTTAAAATTAACCGATTATTTAAATTTGCCAATTTATTATCTGAAAATAAAAGCTCAATTGCCTGATAGTTTACTTTCTTTTATTCTCCGGAGAGTAGAAAGAAATGCATGTAATTGAATTTATAATATTTAAAATTTTAGAAGGGATTTTTCATTTAATTCCCCGAAGGGTGTGCCTTTTTCTCGGGAAAATATTTGGATTTCTTTGTTTTTACTTGGACAATAAAAGAAAGAAAATAGCTCTTTCAAATCTTTCCTTAGCATTTCCAGGTAAGTCGCATGAATTCCGTAAAAAAATAGCTTTAGAGAGCTTTATGAATTTTGGAATGATTTTATTTGATTTAATTAAGATTTTAACGATGAAAAGTGATAAGTTGCGATCTCTATTTGAAATCGAGGGTGAAGAAAATATTGTTAAAGCCCTGTCCAGAGACAAAGGAGCTCTTTTATTCACCGCACATTTTGGAAATTGGGAGGTGGCACCAAGGATTATTTCAAATTTTGGAAAATTAAATGTAATTGCCCGTCCCCTTGATAACCCCCTTCTTGAAAAAGAACTTCTAAAATTTAGAAAAAAATTGGGAAGTGAAGTAATATATAAAAAGGAAGCTTCAAGGAAAGTTCTTTTAGCATTGAAAAATAAGGAGATGGTTGCAATTTTAATTGACCAGAATGTGCTCAGGTCCGAAGGTGTATTTGTAGACTTCTTTGGAAAAAAAGCATCTACTACACCATCCTTAGCAGCTTTTCATCTCAGGACAGGAGCTCCTATTGTTCCTGTATTTTGTTTACCCACTTCTAATAATAAATATAAAATTCAAATAGGGATTCCTCTTATATTTCCTCGAAGTAAAGCGCACGATAAGGATATATTGCAAATTACACAAAAATGCACTAAGATAATAGAACATGAGATAGAAAAGAATCCTTCTTTCTGGCTCTGGTTTCATAGAAGATGGAAGACCAGGCCAGAAGAAGAGAAAGGAGGAATTGAAGAAAATGAGCATGAATAATAAAGAAATTGAAAAAGTTATTAAGAAGATATTCTGGTACGGACATGCATCTTTTAAAATTAAAAATAAAAAAGTGATTTATATTGACCCATGGCAATTACCAAAAGAAGCGGAAAAAGCTGATGTGATTTTAGTTACCCACTCTCATTTTGACCATCTTTCAGTAGATGATATTCGTCTTATTAAAAAAGATGATACTATAATAGTTGTGCCACCAGATGGAGCATCTAAATTAATGGGAAATATTAAAGAAATTGAACCAGAACAGGAAATCGAGATCTTTGATATTAAAATAAAAGCAGTTCCTGCATATAATATAAAAAAGGAATTTCATCCCAAAAGAAATGAATGGGTTGGATATATTATTGATTTAGAAGGAGTTAAAATTTATCATGCAGGCGATACAGATTTCATCCCTGAAATGCGAGAATTTGAACCAATAGATATTGCTTTATTGCCAGTAGGAGGAAAATATACCATGGATGCTGAGCAGGCTGCTCAAGCTGCAGAAGCAATAAAACCTGAAGTTGCTATTCCCATGCATTATGGTGCAGGAGTAGTTGG
>CAZWBN010000369.1:0-1667 GCA_964632095.1 uncultured Clostridia bacterium
CCAATAAAATTTTTAAAATTTCCGACTTATTAAAGTAGAGGAGATGATATATGTTTTGAAGAGGTGAAAGATGTGCTTAAAGGTTAAGAATTTTAAAAATAAAAATTTAGAAGTTATTATTTCTAATTTTATAGAGACACTCAAAGCTAATTATAATTGTAAAGGCTATTTTCTTATATCTACGAAAAACGATAATAAAATTTTGAAAATTAAGAAAATTGGGGAATCATTTAGTAGAAAAATATCTAATTTTTCAGAATGTTTAAAAAAAGAATTAATCTCGCATGTTTTAAAAATTAAACATTTATATAATGAATTCGAAGTCATTTTGGATTTTGATCTGGATTTAAGGAAAACAGCAATTTTATTTCTAAATTCTTTTAAAAAAGAGAGATTAAAAGAAATTTATAATATATTGGAAGATTTTGCTTATGAATATAATTGGGTAGAGTATTATAATTATCTTAAAAAAGAGGAAGATGATGAATTAATGTGGAATGATAGAGATTTAAGAAGGCTATATCCAAAAATTAAAAGAATTGCATTATCAGATGAGCCATTACTTTTAATAGGAGAAACAGGGACAGGAAAGGAAATTATTTCTAAATTTATTCATTTTTTAAGCAAAAGAAGGAATAAACCCTTTTATGCTTTAAATTGCGCATCTTTCTCTTCAGAAGAATTAATATGTTCAGAACTTTTTGGTCATAAAAAGGGAGCTTTTACAGGTGCGATTTCAGATAATAGAGGAAAGATAAAGTCAGCAGAAGGTGGCACCTTGTTTCTAGATGAAATCCAGTCATCTTCATTTAAATTTCAGAATGCTCTCTTAAGGTTTATAGAAAAAAAGGAGATTCAGCCAGTAGGAAGTGAAAGGATTGAAAAAGTAAATGTTAGAGTAATTTCAGCTTGTTCTTTACCGCCAAACGAATTAATACAGAGCAATAGACTTCTTCCTGAGTTATATTACAGGCTTTCATATTTCCAAATAAAACTCCCTCCTCTCAGAGAGAGAAGGGATATAGAAAACTTTATTTTTTACTTTTTATTAAAAGCATGTGAAAAAATAGGCGTAAAAAAGAGAGGAATAACTAAGGATGCATTGAATTGCCTTAAAAAATATAAATGGCCTGGAAATCTCAGAGAGTTAAAAACAGCAATTTCGAGTGCAGTATCTCATTCGAGTGATGATTATATAAAAATCGAAGACTTACCAGAAGAGATAGTAAAGGGGACTAAGAAAATCTCTCGGAGGAGAGAATTATTGGATAGAAAAACTCTTCCTGAAAAATTGCTTGACTTTGAACGAAAAGAGATATTAAATGCACTTAGAGAAAATGGTTGGAATATAACAAAAGCAGCTAAAACTTTAGGGATTACACGCCAAAACCTTCAACAGAGAATGAAAAAGCTACGGATTAATTAATGCAAGAAATTCTTGCATTCCTTCAAATTAAATTAATCTCAGTAAGTTGATTCTTAGGTGCAAGAAATTCTTGCAGTTTAATTCTTTTTAAATTCAATAAGTTATAAAGAAAATGTGCAAGAGATCTTTGCACTTTTACCCTTTCTTAAAAATTATTTTTTTCTTAATTTTCTTATTTTTAAAAGGTTAGCAAACTGGCATGAAACTTGCTTATAAATTAAAAGAAAATTTTAAAAAGAAG
>CAZWBN010000370.1:0-1663 GCA_964632095.1 uncultured Clostridia bacterium
AATAATATACTTTTCGACGATGGAAAGATAAATTTTCTCTCGGTGAAGTTAGTTGGAAATAAATAAGTATGATTTAAAGAGAAAAGTTGACAATAATTTTAATAATTGATAAACTTGTTCCAAAAAAAGGACAATTTTGGGAATATAAGGAAATGAAATATGAATTTGATTAATCTACTTCAAAAGAGAGCCGAGAAAGAAAATCTTCCTTTTAAAATTATATTAAAAGAATCTCTTCAATTTTTAGCATTAACCACAATTTATGAAGACCCTCTTTCCACACAAATTACTTTCCAGGGAGGAACCTGTTTGCGTTTTCTTTACGGAGGGATTAGATATTCCGAGGATTTAGATTTCGTTACCCCTCTGGACGAGAAATCTCTGAATAATGTTTTTGAAAGAATTAAGGACATATTGAAAAAGAAAATTTTTATATTAGAGGGAGAAATTGAAATGAGGATTCAGAAAAAAGCTCCTAAATTATCGAGATGGAAAATATATTTTATGAGTTCCAGAAAATTATTTTCTACTTCATTTACCATAGAATTAGCTAATTATCCTTCATATACACAAAAAATTTTACCACTTCGAACACCTGCAGAAGTTCCTTCTATTCCTTTTATACTTATAAGAGCTGAATCAGAAGAAGAAATCTTGGCTGATAAAATAGTGGCTATCGGAGGCAGGAAGTATATTAAAGGAAGGGATATTTTTGATATATGGATGCTTGTTCAAAGAAATATTAATCCTGATATAGAATTAATCAGAAAAAAATTGAGTGATTATTCAGTAAGCACACAGAAGCTCAAAAATAATATTGAACTGATTCAACCGGATATAGTTAAAAGAGAAATGTCATCGTTTCTACCGATCCATTTTAGAAGACAAATAGAGAGTGATAATTATCAATCCCTAACCGATAAGGTGAAAGAGATTTGTCGAGAGATATTAGAACAACTATGAAGAAATATTTCACTTTGAAAGACTGGATTGATTTTCTAACTGATTTAGGAAGAAAGGGAGGTAAAATTATACATTTTCAAACATTTATTCAGAAAACCGGATTTAGTCCTGATAGAGTCAGAAAAGCCATTGTACGTCTTGAAAAGAAAGGATATTTGGAGAGAATAGGTAAAAAACTGTATGCTAATAATTTTCTTCCCCCTACTCTTGAAGAAATTGCCATGGCAATTTATCCTTGTTATATTTCATTTGAAAGTGCTCTTGAAAAAACGGGGATAATCTCCCAGATTCCTTTTGTTTTAACTTGTGCTACAATTGAAAAAACTAAATTAATAGAAACTCCTTACGGAAGCATTCAATTTCACCATATAAAATCAGAATTATTTTGGGGGTTTATAAATGAAAATGGTATTCTTTGGGCAGAACCAGAAAAAGCTTTTTTAGATTATTTATATCTCTCAAGAAAAACTAAAGGAGGTTTCCCCTCTCTTGATGAAATTGACTGGGAGAAATTAGATATAAAAAAATTATATTCCTATGCACAGAAATTTCCAAAAAGCGTTTTAAAAACAATTAAGTCATATAAAGCATAAATTTTGACTTTTCATTTCACATTTTACCTTTTACATTTCACAATCTTGAGGATAAATAATCTTTTATTCTATCTCTAATCCAATCCCAATCTGGATTACCGTGATTG
>CAZWBN010000371.1:0-1654 GCA_964632095.1 uncultured Clostridia bacterium
GCTATGCCCGCTCTCTCAAATTCAAAAATAAAAAAATCCTTATTTTTTGTCAAGATAAAAACCACTCGATTCAACAAAGAGAAAACGCGAAAACAATAATATGGAGATTAGTTGACTTTTAAAATAAACGAATTTATATTAATCTCTACTGATGAGAAAATTAAAAGTCTTAATAGTTTCTCCGGAAGTTGACCCTTATGCAAAATCGGGTCAATTAGCTGATGTAGCTGGCTCTCTTTCAAAAGCTCTCGCTGATTTGAATTTAGATGTATATATAATAATGCCAAAATATAGAAAACCAGAAATTGAAGCTTTAACAATGGAACTTATTACTTCAAAATTAGAAATTCCTATGGGAAAGAAAAAAGTTAAGACCAATATTTATAAAAGCGAGGTGGAGAAAAATACATTATTTTTTATTGATAATCCAAAATATTTTTACCGGGAAAACATATATGGAACAAGCAAAGGAGATTATATTGATAATGATGAAAGATTTGTATTTTTCAATAGGGCGGTATTAGAATTTTTACTTAAGACAAGAAGAAAATTCCACATTATTCATTGTCATAACTGGGCTACTGCTTTGATACCGGTTTTTCTAAAAACGATTTATTCAAAGTTTAATTTATTCAAAAAAACTGCAACTGTGCTTACTCTACATAATTTAGCCTATCAGGGAGAATTTCCTCCGGAAAGTTTATTTTTAACTGACCTTAACTGGAATTTTCTCGTTCAAAATTCCGTTTTCAATGGAAAATTCAATTTTCTGAAAGCTGGCTTACTTTACGCTGATGTTCTTACGACTGGAAGTAAACGGCATATTGAGGAAATCGAAAAAGGTGAATTCCACTTTGGCTTAAAGGAAATTTTACATAAACGAAAAGATTCTTTTTTTGGAATCATTAATGGAATTGATTACGAAGTATGGAATCCTGAACATGACAGGCACATTGAGGCAAATTACAATAAGGATGACCTCGAACCTAAAAAGATTTGTAAGGAAGATCTGATAAAAGAATTTAATTTAAAGGTGAAAAAAGACGATTTTCTTATAGGGATTGTTTCTTATTTAACAATTTATAAAGGCTTTGATTTATTATTTGATATAATAGATGAGCTCATGAAAATGAATATTGGAATTATCGCTTTAGTTAAAGGGGATGAAGAATTGGAAAAAAATTTTATGAGGATGCACCGTAAATTCCCGGAAAAGATCGGGGTAAAACTGGCAATAGATACTACTCTGGCTCACAAAGTAATTGCAGGCTCTGATATATTATTAATTCCTTCAAAATATGAGCCCTGTGGTTTAAATCAATTTTATGGCTTCAGGTATGGGACTGTTCCTGTAGTAAGGGCTACTGGTGGATTGGACGAAACTGTTGAAGAATTTGACCCGGAGAAATTGACAGGAAATGGATTCAAATTTAAAGAGCTTAAGAGTAAGGAATTATTAAAAGTGATTAAAAAAGCATTCACTTATTATAAAAAGCCGGAAAGCTGGATAAAAATTATGAAAAATGGAATGGAAAAAGACTTCTCATGGAAAAATTCTGCTAAAGAATATTTAAAAATATATCAATTAGCTTTAAAGAGAAAGGAGGGTAAAAATGGGTTCTGAAGTAAAAATATTTACAGATGAAAATTTTGA
>CAZWBN010000372.1:0-1651 GCA_964632095.1 uncultured Clostridia bacterium
TCTTGACAAATTCAGAAATTTGGATAGAATAATATCGAAATAGTAGAAAATTTGGATATTGTAGTATCGAAATGGTAAAAATAATTGAGATAGTCAATCAAAATCCCTGGTGGAGTAAAGGAGAAAAATTTGTAGCATCTGATCTCCATTTAAGCAAGGCGAAACCTATATTTTTTAAAAGAAAGGAATTGAGCTTAGAGAAAGGAAATATTTATATCCTTAGAGGAAATAGACAAGTGGGTAAGACCACTTATCTTAAAAATTTGATAAAAAAATTGATACAAAAAGGTATTCCTCCATCCAATATTCTTTATCTTTCTGTTGATTTTTTTACTTCGAGAAGAGAAATGAGAAATGCATTAAATTATTTTCTTGATTCAACCAGAGAAGCTAAAGAGACTTATATTTTTCTTGACGAAATTACTTTCCTGGAAGAGTGGAATTTAGAATTAAAATATCTTGTTGATTCAGGAATTATTAAAAAATGTGTAGTTGTAGCAACAGGTTCAAGTGCAGTAAAACTTAAAGAAAAAGGCGAATTATTACCAGGAAGAGGGCTTGAAGGAAATGAGTATTACATTAAACCCTTGAGTTTCAGAGAATTTGTATTGCAAACATTGGATTTTATAGTAGAACATATAGAAATTGAAGATTTCCGTGAATCTTTGGTTAAATTAGGCTCGGTCCTTCCTAATTATTCAATAAATCTCGCTTTAAACATGGAACAGATTAAAAAGATAGTTTTTAATATTCTTCCGTATAAAAAGGAATTACAATATCTTTTTCGAATTTATTTAATTACTGGAGGAATTCCTGGAGTTGTAAATCAGTATATTCAAAGTCGATATAAAAACCAGAAAGAAATAATCAATTCATTTTTAAGTGAGATATTTATAAGAGATGTATTAGGTGATTTATCTCGATTACAAAGACAGGAAGTAATAATAAGGGAAATTCTTAAGGCTATTATTGAGAGATATGGCTCACGATATAGCTTCTTAAAATTATCCCAAGGAATAGAACGAACTCATGTCACAATTATCGATTCCCTTAGAATTCTTGAAAACTCTTTTATTCTTCATGTTCTTTTTGCTTATGACTTCAATAAAAAATATATTAAATTAAAAGGTGATAAAAAAGTTTATTTTTTAGACCCTTTTATTTATAATTCTGTAAAAAGTTATTTAAGTGGAAGGGAAATTTGGGATATAATAACTGAAACTTTGAGAGACGAAGAAATACAGAGTAAATTAGTGGAGGGTATAGTAATCTCTCACCTTTTAATGCATAAGGAAATACCTTATCTCAGGGAAGGAGAAACTTTTCTATGGAATTATTATGATAAATCTGGTAAAGAAATAGATGCAATAATAAAAGTCAATGAAAAATATTTGGGAATAGAGGTAAAATATCAGACTCGAGTAGATGAAAGAGACATAAAGAAAATATCACCTATTAAAAATTATATTTTACTTAGCAAAGAAGATGTAGGTGGAAAAAACAATACCATTATTGTTCCAGTAGATGTATTTCTTTCGCTTCTTCCGGTATCAGAGAGAAATATATAACAAGTTGTCGGTTGTCAGTTGTCGGTTGTCAGTTGTCAGTCGGGGTCATGTCATGTTTTAGTTTTTTTGTTCTTAAATATGGA
>CAZWBN010000373.1:0-1641 GCA_964632095.1 uncultured Clostridia bacterium
ACTTTACTCTTTTCTTCTACTATTCTGTCAATTTTAATTTTATAGCCTCTTACTTTTTTTTCTCCTCCAAAAACAGCAATTACCACATATTTTTTAAAATCTATTTGAGGAGGATTTGGAATTTCTCTTTTCTTAAGAAATGAATTTTCAATTTTAGAAGGTCTATGAATTCTTCCCCACACAAGAATCCAATCCTTTTTATTATTTATTACGATATTTTCTGGAGATGGAAAATTTACAGCATAATCTCCATACAAAATTGTCTCATATGAAATCTGTTCTGGAATGTAAGCCCTCTCTGGTATTATTATTTCATACCTTCTCCCAATTTTGTATCTAAGTATACATCTAATTTTATCTCTTGCTATTTTCTTCACTTCTAATTTTATATTATGAGAAGGTGTAAATCTTTTCCGTGTAATGGTAACTGTTCCGTCCTTGTGGAAAATAATATCAGAAGGAAGTATTTCACTAGCCCATAATGTTTCAATATTAAATATGTAAAATTTTTCATTGGCTATTAAAAGAAATAAACTGGGATTTTCCCTATTTCTATAAATCTCTCCTTTTATATCTGCTTTAAAAACAATTGACTCAACTTCATATTTTTCCCACTTTTCATAAGCTCTCATCATAGAAAACAAAATCAAAAGAAAAAAAACAATAAAAAGATTTCTTTTATTCTTTAGTGTTAACATTGTAACCTCCCTTTTTATTAGCTTTTAAATGTTCTTTTTTCGAAATTATTTTTGAAAATAAATGCCTTGTAATTCTTATTTTACTCTTCACTTACTGGTTCAGACTTCTCACTTTCTTTATTTCTTTGATCCCATGCTGTAACTGCATATACATATTTTTTATCTATAGGTAAATAGCGATCTTCATATTCAAAAGTATTAGCATCAGAAGTGGTAAAAATCTCCACATACTTGCTATCATCCTGTCCCACTTCTTTTCGGTATACTGAGTATCGAGTTACTTGAATAAACTCATTTTTTTCATTCTCTGGATTTTTCTCCCAAGTAAGATAATTAATTTTTTCGCTATAGAAAAGAGTCTTATTAATCTTAGTAGTTAATTTTAAATTTACTGGAGGCAATATTCTCCGTTTACTGGGTCTATATCTGTACAGTATTTCACATGGTCCTTTATAATTATCCGCATATACTAAATGAACCCCTCCTTGTTCATCCACCCATAAGGATGGATTGCCTGAAGTAGAGGGGTTATTTGTCATATTTATAGGCTCACTCCACTTTCCATTTTCATAAGTCCTCAAATATACATCCCAGTTTTTTACTCCTTTCTTTTCAGCCCAAGCCACATAAATATCTCCCGTTTCTTTATCAACTGCAATGGTAGCTTGTTCCGAGGTGTCAGGAGTTTTTGAAAGATTAATTATATCCCCCCATTCTCCATTTATTCTTTTTCTGAAAAAGATATCTTTATTGCCTTCACAAATATTTTCCCATACTACATAAGCATTGCCATTATTATCTGTATCTATTTCAGGCCAGCAGAAGTCTATTCCAGTACCCTCAGAAATTGGGATGGGTGTACTCCACTGCGAAACATCAGTCGGATCGGGATTATATGCATACCATACAATGGAATTATTAATTAGACTTCTATTTATCCAAA
>CAZWBN010000374.1:0-1638 GCA_964632095.1 uncultured Clostridia bacterium
TTATAAGAAAAAATATGAAAAAGGGTAAGCAGTACAGCAGAAGCTAAATTATAAGAAGGTTTTTCCACCTTTTGAGGAATGTAAAATAAATAATTTGAATGTTTAATTTCTTCTGAAGTTAATCCTGTTCTTTCATTTCCAAAAAGAAGACCTATTTTAGTTAAGGGAGGATAAGAACACATAATCTTTATTGCTTTGTTTAAGGGAATAAGAGTAAAATTACTCCTTTTTTTAGAAGTGGAGGCAAATACCACTCCAAGGTCACTCACAGCGTCCTTTAAATTTTCAAAAAACTGGGCATTATCCAGAATCTCTTTAGAATGCACTGCCACTATATACGATTTTTCAGTTATTTTTGCAGGCTTAACAATTCGAAGATTTTTAAAACCAGTATTTTTCATATTTCGGGCGATAAGACCAATATTCTCAGGCTTCTCAGGTTTAACTAAAATAACATAAATTCTATCTCGCATTTATTTTACTTTTCACTCTTTACTCTTAACTTTTTAATAATGAGTTCAGCCACTCTTTTTCCGGATAAGAGCATTCCACCAAAAATCGGTCCCATTCTCGGTCCTCCAAAAATCGTATTAGCAGCCATTCCACAGGCATAAAGATTAGGGAAAACCTCCTTTGTGTGTTCCATGATCATTTTTTCTCCTCGCTCAGCCCACATTGGTTTTTCTCCCTCTATTCCTCCTGATGGAGTAAATAATTTAAGTCCTGATTTCTGAATCAAAACTCTGGTTACTTCTGCACCATGACCGGTCGCATCCACAACAATTTTACTTTTTACTGTTAAAGGATCAACATGAAGATTTGCTATTTCCACTGCTGACCAGTTAATTACTACTCCTTGAATTTTTTCTTCAATTAAAACAACATCTTCAACAAAAATTCCATTGAAAATTTTTGCACCTTTTTTTATTGCATGACTGAGGAGTAATCCAAATGTTTCAAGGGAAGAGGCAAGATAATAATTTTCCATATACTTTGCAAAACTTATTCCCAGTTCTTCTAAAATCGATTTTGATTCTTCCTGAATAACAATTTTATTCATCATCATTCCACCGCCCGGCATTCCTCCCCCGGGTCTGAGGCTTCTTTCGAAAATCACTGTTTTTATACCTTCTTTTGCTAAATAATACCCCGCACACAAACCAGAAGGTCCTGCACCAACAATAACTACATCTGTTTCTAAATATTCTTTAAATTCATCCCAGAAACTTTCAATTATTGCCTGAGATATTATCTTTTCGTCTATCATTGAATCCTCCTTCTTAATAAATATCAAATTAGGTGTATAAACACTAATTTTTTTCTTTAAATTTCCTTTGTGCCCTCGGTATTTGTAATTTGCAATTTGGATTTTGGAATTTATGTTTAGTATTTATCATAACTTATAATCTCTTCCAATTTTTTCCTTCCCCTGTCTTTAGGCTCATGAGCGGGATATCCTAAAGGTGTTAACGCAACAACTCTCACATTTTCTGGCACTTTGAGAATTTCTTTCACCTTTGATTCTTCAAATGCGCCTATCCAGCAAGTCCCTAAACCTTCTTCTGCTGCTTGGAGAATTAAATGCTCCATTGCAATTGCCACATCTATTGGCCAGGACTTCATATATCTTCCCTGTTT
>CAZWBN010000375.1:0-1616 GCA_964632095.1 uncultured Clostridia bacterium
AAAGAATCCAGGTTTGTAGCTTTAACAAATCTGATTTCAATTCCAAGACGAGGCATTAAGTTTTTAAAAAGCGCATATGTGCCACCATAAATTGTATCTTGACATATTAGATTTTCTCCTGATTTCACAAGAGTAAAAACTAAAGTGGAAATTGCAGACATTCCAGACGCTGTCACAAGCGCGGCTTCTCCTCCTTCTAAACATGCCATTTTTTCTTCGAGTACAGATATTGTCGGGTTACCTAAACGAGTATAGATATAAGCTTCTTTCTTTCCTTCAAAAGCATCTGCTAAATCCTTAGCTTTTTTAAAAGAGAAAGTAGAAGTTTGATAAATTGGGAAGGAAACAGCTCCTGCCAGAGGGTCTTTATAGTGAGTCCCATGAACACATAATGTTTCAAATTTAAGATTTTTAAAATTTGAACACCCCATTATTATTCCTCCATTTTTATAAATTTTCAAAAGCTAATTTGATAGCTTCCTCTGCAGTATTTGCCTTTATTATTCCTTCTATTTCCCAGGTATTAAGACCGATTATTTTTTTTCCATAAATTAAAGAATAGGCGATTTCTGTAAGAGTTCCATACTGACCATTGATAGCTATTACCACATTGGAATTGAGAATAACCATGAGATTTCTCATATAACCAATACCAGTAGCAATTGGGAAATCAATGTAGGGATTTGCCTCTTCTATTTCATTACCAGGGATAATACCTATGGTTATTCCCCCATTATCCTTTGCACCTTTTGAAGCTGCCTCCATAACTCCTCCTAAGCCCCCACATACAAGAATTGCATTTTTTTGAGCAATAAGCTTGCCAACTTCATAAGCCAAATTCCAGGTTTCAGAATCCAGTTTTTTCCCGCCTCCAATTACACCTATTCTTATTAAGCTTCTCAAATTCTTCATTTTTGAAATTCTGTGGAAAATATATTACTCAAATTTAATTAATACCATAGGCAGGATTTATTTTCAAATTCTCAAATTATTATTCTTGGGATTAAGGGATTTATTCTTGTTACTATTTCATAGTTTATTGTTCCACAAAGGGAAGCAAGATATTCGGCGGATATTATTTCATTTCCCTGTTTACCGAGAAGCACAACCTCATCTTCAAGTTTTACTCCCTCAATATCAGTTATATCCGCTGTAATCATATTCATGGCGACTCTTCCCCTTACAGGAGCTCTTTTTCCCTTAATTAAAACATAAGAGAAATTGGATAACTTTCTGTCGTACCCGTCATAGTAACCAATTGGGAGAACAGCTAATTTAGTGGGTCGTGTTGTTTTATAAGTGCATCCATATCCTATAAAAGCTCCTTCTGGGACATCTTTTATCTGGACAATTTTTGTTTTCCATGTTAGCACGGGTTGTAAGTTTACTGGTTTTCTTCCTCTGAGCAGGCAGGATAAATAAGTTTCCTTAGAGGGCCAGAGACCATAGATACCTATTCCAACCCTTACCATATCAAAATAAGTTTCTGGAAAAAGGATTGTAGCTGCAGTGCAAGCTGTGTGCTTTATTGGAATGGAAATTTTTTCCTTTTCCAGGAGTTTAATACATGAGTTAAATCTATCCAATTGTATCTGTGCATAGGTATGGTCAGTGGT
>CAZWBN010000376.1:0-1601 GCA_964632095.1 uncultured Clostridia bacterium
GATAATTTCGGCTTGCCTTACATGGCTGGAGTTACAATAATGTTAGGTGCAATCGGTTTTTTAACATTTAAAGGAAGTAATTTAATCGAAAAATTTCTTTCAGGCTGGTCAATAGTTCTGTATACAGTTTATGGAGTTTTTTTAGTCACTGCTCTTATAAAATTCGGCCCAGTGATTCAAAAGAATTTTTTCCAGGCAATTATTAATCCAAAATGGGCATTGGGTGGATTCAAATATGCTCTTTATAATATGGGAATTATTCCAGCAGTTCTTTTTTGTCTGAATCACATAGAACGCAGAAAGGAAGCAATTATAGCAGGTTTTCTGGGTGGATTGATAGGGATATTTCCAGGTCTTTTATTTTTCATAAGCGTGGTTGGCTTCTACCCTGAAATTTTACCAGTTGAGATTCCTGCGGTATATGTTCTTCAAAGAATAGGTTCTCCTTTCCTTCTAATAATTTTCCAGATTGTTCTTTTTGGAACTTTAATTGAAACGGGCACAGGATTCATTCATGCTGTAAATGAGAGAATTCAATCATCACTCCTCTCAAAGGGCAAAACTCTACCTCAATGGCTCAGACCACTTATTGCTTTAATACTTTTATTGGGAGGCCTGGGAATTTCCACTTTTGGACTTATTAAATTAATTGCCAAAGGTTATGGAGGTATTAGCTGGGGCTTCTTCTTTATATATATAATTCCACTTTTTACATTAGGACTCTATAAATTAATAAAAAATTATTGATTTTTCATTCCAAAATATGCTCAAGTCCTTCGTGGAAAAGATTCGAGATATGCTCATCATCAAGTGAATAATAAACTACACGACCTTCTTTACGAAATTTCACCAATTTCAGATTTCTCAAGATTCTGAGATGATGAGAAACCGCAGAAATAGATAAATTAATAACCTTAGCTAAATCACAGACACATAATTCTTTTAAAAAAAGAGCATAAATAATTTTTGTTCGAGTCGGGTCAGAAAGAGCCTTAAAGGTCTCTGCCAGAGCCCTTACCTTGTCATCAGAAATCATTAATTTTTTTACTTCCTCGATTTTTTCCTTATTAAGGGCATGAGGTTCACATATATCTGTTTTTTTATTTGTCTTCATTTTTTACCTAAGAAATTTTTAAAACTCCTGCTCCTCCTTTTATTTCACTTCTTTTTAAAAGTTGAAGGGCTCTATTTACTTCTTCTAATGGGAAAACCTGAATCTCGGTTTTAAGAGGGATTTTTCCAGCCAGTTCGAGCAATTCAATAACATCCTCTCGAGTACTGTTTGCAACACTCGTTATTTTTCTTTCCTGATAAATCAAGGAATAATCAATCTCAGGTATTGGAGTCATATATATTCCAGCTAAGGAAATTGTTCCTCCCTTTTCCAATACTCTTAAAGCTTCTTTCACAAGATAACCTGCAGGTGCAAAGATAATTGAACTGTGCATTTTTTTTGGAGGATTGTCTTCAGCTCTTCCAGTCCACACTGCGCCCAGCTTAGAAGCAAGATCCCTATGAGCCTGACTCCGAGTGAAAACATAAACTTCACAATTCCAGTAAAGTGCTATTTGAATTACAATATGTGCAGAAGCTCCAAAGCC
>CAZWBN010000377.1:0-1560 GCA_964632095.1 uncultured Clostridia bacterium
ATGGAGTTCATATCGAGGATTTTGATCAAGAAAAAGCAAGAAAAGTACTTTATAGAACATTTGGGCATGCTCAATATGACGCTACTCTGTCTGCAAAATTAACAAGTCCTGACAAATTAGAAAAAAGGTGGAAACTTTGGTTTAATAGATATCTGAGGAAATTTGATGATGTTACATTTCTTAAGCTCATAAAAAACGCCATTGAGGAAAATAAAAATAAAATTTTTGATAAAATATCAGAAAAATACAATCAGCTTAATAAACAAGAGAAGCGCGGTTGTCTTGCAACAATTAAAATAAGGGATAATAAAGGCGAAATGTATTTGGCGGAAATTCCAGAATTTGTTGAAATTTTTAAAATCACATCTATGGAAGATTTTTACTATAAACATAAAGTAGAATCTATAGGAGAGAGTGTTTGTTGCTTATGTATGCAAAGGAAAACTGTAATCCCCGCTTCTCCCTTTTTTGTTTTTACTGTGGATAAAGCTGGTTTTGCATATGAATTTGATCGAGCTAATTCTTGGAAACAATTACCCATTTGTTTTGATTGTGCTCTTGATTTACAAGTAGGTAAAGAATTTTTGAAGAACCAGCTATCATTTCAACTTTACGGGTATCAATACTTTGTTATACCTTTTGCAATACAAAAAGAAGTTTTAGGCGAGGTAATTAATGAAATTGAGTTGCATAGAAGAAGTAATGATTACAGAGAAGGCTTAATTAATGCTGAAGAAGACATTTTGGAAATATTGAAGGAAAAGAAGGATGTGTTTAATCTGATTTTCATTTTTTACAAAACAAAAGGCAAAGATGATTTTTTCGACATTTTAAGATATGTCGAGGAAGTTCCACCGTCTTGGATAAAGAAGATTTACGACACTTTTCGTAACATTAACCAGAAGAATATTTTCAAAGAAGGGCAATTAAAAACCATTTTAGGTGAAAAATGGTCTGGTAGTCTTTTAAATGGTGTATGGAATGATGAACCAATATGGGATTCTAGAGAAGATTTTAGGAAAGTAGCACAGATAATAAAGGACTTCTTCTATCATAGAGAAAAGGATAGAAAAGTCTTTGATAACTCTAGTTTAAATATTTTAGGAGACATATTGGAAGCAAAACAGATAGATAAAAGGTATTTTATTAAGCATCTAATTGAAGCTATTAGAGAAGAGTACGAAAGAGGAAATAAGCGGGAAGAAAAATTACTGTCTCTTAAATCCTTATATCTGCTTAATTTTCTTTTGGAGTTGGGTTTGATCTCTTTAGATCATTTTAGAGTCGAGAAATTTAGGGAGGTGAAACTTATGGAAGAGACAAAAGTAAAAGATTCCAAAATGGTGGAGAACTTTTTTAGCGAATTTTCAAGAGCTTTTGACACTCCAGATAAAAAAGCAGTTTTCCTAGAGGGGATTCTAGTGAGTTTTCTTTTGGATATACAATATGCAAAAAGGAAAGATACGCCGTTTAGGAAGAAATTACATGGGTTGAAACTAAATAGGAGGCTTATAAAAAGATTATTTCCAGAAATAATAGAAAAATTGAGACAATACGATG
>CAZWBN010000378.1:0-1556 GCA_964632095.1 uncultured Clostridia bacterium
CATTTATTCTTAACTCCTTACGCTTTACTCTTCACGCTTTACGGAAAAAAGCCAGGCTACCGCCATTTATGTAATTTTAAGTTTTAAATTTTTCATACTATTTAATCAGCCACTGCTTCTACTTTCAGCTTCTGTTATATCGCAAACTTTTTAGTTCAAAAACGCTCATTAATCTCTACTTCATCTCCTAATTTTGGCTCTATTCTTATCGATTTAAGAGCAATTAATCCATTTTTCTCTCTGGATTTTATTCTCCCATTATTCTTAAATTCTAAATTGAAATTTTTTCTCATTTTCTCGTTCCACTAAATTACATTACAAATTATAATTTGAGAACTGAATCTCTCAATAAAACAAGATAGCAAATAAACTTAATCCTACATTTCTGAAGTTGTCCTCTCTATCCAATGAATTTTACTTACATTGTGACTAATTGTTTTCTAAATTTATTAAATTCTTCACAAAGTTTAAAACAAATTCTGCATCTTTTAATGCTTTCTTAGCATCTTCTCTGCTATACAATCTCTCAAAATAAAAAGAAGGCTCTCTATCTTGGGATAATCTCATAGAAATATTAGTAATTTTTTCTAAATCATCTTCTCTTGAATTCGGAAACTTCTTTTTAACCTGTTCAACAAAAACTTCACCTACATCATGAACCTTGGGGTATTCTATGCCTATTATTCTCAATAATCCTTTTAAGACTAATTCTACTGATTCTTGGGGCCCTTCTGACTGTTAGATTATATGAACCATCCTCTAAAGCTTTATATCCATCGGAGAAAAGAATTCGTTTCCCTTCATTTATCAATTTTAATCCAGATTCAAGATTATTCATATTTTAAGAACCTTATTATAATTCAAAAATCTCTCCGGGTTTAAGATCAGGTTTTAATATCCAATACCAGCTTCCATTGTTTAAATAAAATCTCTTCGCCCCCAGCTCTTTTAATCTTTTTTTAAAAGAAAGCAATCTTTTTTTAAAGAATTGATTCTGATCGTATAAAATTATTCCATCTTCGATTATATCAAGGAAGAGGTATTTATTTGCTTTTGTTTCTTGCTTTGAGAAAATAATGGGCTTTATATAGGCTGAATAGCCTTTTTTTCTAAGCAAATTATACTCGTTAGTATGCCGAAGTTTTTTTAAAATTTTTATAATTTCTTCAGTTCTTTTATAATATTCAGCTTGAGCTTTTTCTAATATTATGAGAATATCAATATCACTATTTTCTCTTGCTTTGTTTCGAGCTACTGACCCATAAACTACTACTGAAAGAAGTTTATTCCTATAATAGTGAGAAAGTAGATTAACAAAAACATCGAGAAAATTCTGATAATCTTTGTATCCAATCATTTATTCTTATAAAATTAAATCATAAATTCTTGTAAAAATCAAAAAGGATATTTTATATTGCTCCATTTTTAACAGGAAGAATTAAGTTTTTTGAGTGCCTCACAAAGAGTTTTAACTTTTATATTCAAATATATTCAAAATTATTTTTAAATAAGATTTGGGGTCTGCCCTTGACATAGGACATTCTGGTCTGTTTGGT
>CAZWBN010000379.1:0-1549 GCA_964632095.1 uncultured Clostridia bacterium
ACTTACACTAGGCTGCGCCCATACAGCAGGCACTGCCATTGCCAATACAAGAAACGTTACAAAAACCATACCTAAGAACGTTCCTTTTTTCATACTCACTTTCTTACCTCCTTACCTTTGTTCATCATTCACCATGCATAATTCTAATACAAGATTCGAAAGTCCGAAAGGTCTCCATTACCTTTACCCTTCTTTTTGCATTATCTTCCATCGACGAACTTAAGTATATCATAAATGTAACAAGTCCTCAAAAGGCTAATAAGACCTACAAAATAATTTCCTCTCCCCCTTTTTTAATACCCATAGTTTCTCTGTCTGTATACATCCTTGTCCTAAATTTATAAAAGATTATTGAGTCTTTTTTATCATCCATTGTCCTTTTTAATTCCAACTTTAATTTTTCAAAACTGGCCATGCCTATTTCACCTTCTAATACAGAATTTTGAACCCATGTGAGATATTTTCTCCCTATTTTTAAGATCTTGTCCAATGATGCTATAATAATGTAATTATTTTTAAAAAACAAGAAGATTAGGATATCTTCATTTATATCTCTAAGACCTTTCTTAATAGATTAGGGAAACAAGGAAAAATTTAAAACTTCAAAATCTTTATCATACCCAAAGACTTTATCAATTTTCATTTGTTGCATTACTGCAAAACTAGTACAGTCTGTATAACTAAAACGATGATCTTTATATTTTACAAAAATATCCCACGCCCTCTTTTTAAACATTTTGTTAACTTCAATTATATTGACTACTTTACTTCTTAACAAAAAGTTTCCAAAATTTACTGCCTCTTTATGACCAACTTTCATTCTAATAATAGTTACTGTTTCATCAAAAATGTAATCTGTGGTAATTAAGGGAATTTTCTTATTCTTTAGATATTTAGCAGCTTCTTTTGCCGTTTTATGATTTTGATCCTTCTTATCGTATAAGGCAAGCCATGCACTTGTATCTACAAATATCATGTTTATTCTTCTCCATAAAGATAATAATCATGTTTAACAGACAAATTCCCTTCTTTACTTTCAATTTTTCCAATTAAATTCCATACAGGATCTTTGTCCCAATTTATTATTTTTTTTCTATTTAAGAAATCCCTTACAGCCATCCTAACTATCTCTGCTATACTAGTTTTTTGTTTCTCTGCTTCTTCTTTTATTTCCTGAAAAAGCTCTTCTGGAAAATATAATTGAGTCCTTTTAGCCATACCATTCCTCCTTGAGTTGTATACATTAAATGTATACATTAAAAATATTTTGTCAATTATAGGTCCCTTAGTATTATAAGCCCAGCCAAAGCATTAGGGATAATCATAGTAAAGTTCAGGCAGTTTGGTAGTAGTAAGTGATAAGACAACTCATTTTAAATCATTTCATTGTCTATCTGCTGTCATTTTTTGATATTCAAGTGAAATAATATTTGGTGAAAGTGAAACTTCTATCTCTCTGGATAAATAAAGCTTCTCCCACCTGCTCTTTATCAGCTTTAAAGGTGTCGGTTGTAAAATTTTCACAATGCCCATCGCCATAATCTCACCA
>CAZWBN010000380.1:0-1548 GCA_964632095.1 uncultured Clostridia bacterium
CGCCTAAGTATTTCCTAATTTATTTCGGACTCCTTACGCTTTACTCCTCACGCTTTACGGAAAAAGAGTAGGCTACCGCCATTTAGGCTTTTTGCGTCTCTTCATTTTCGAACAAAATTATATTAACTCAACTCGTTATTGAGTTATTTCTCTTTCTTTGCCGTTCCTCTTTCTTACCACTCGTCCTATGAGTTTTCTTAATATCAAATTTTTTTTATTCTGTAAAGTCCAAATGTAAAATATCTCTTCAAATTCCCTCTTTGAATTATTTTTATTATGTTCGCATTTGAAAGAATTGAATAATATTTTTTCTTAATAAGTGTTTCCTCTTGAAACTATCACTTGGAACTATTATATGAACTCCAATGCATTTATTTGTTCTATCAAGTTCAAAAATTATTTTAAACTCACCTACTCTGAGCCTATAAAAACCCTTAAGTTTTCCGGTTAAGGGCTTGACATCTTTATGAAACATCGGGATGGTAAAATTTAAAGGTAAAACGAAAAAGCGGATAGTGATTACGATTAGTAGTATTCTATTGCATCAAATAGCTTTTGCAAGTCTCTAAACATGATTTTCAGAAATTGAATCTTTATTATTTTACTTTTTCTAATAGTTCAAAATAATATTCTCTTTTTTCGTACCTGCAATTGTCATACTTGTTCAAATATGAGTAACAGAAACAAATCTTGAACCTGTTTTTATTACGAGGGATCTCTTTATCCAAGTTCTATCATTACAATATAATCACCCTCCATTTATAAAAAGCAAAATTAAAAATAAACTAAATTCGTAAATCGAAAACTAAAATTATAAATGTTTATTTGCCAATTTTCAGCCATTCTTCCTTGTCTATGTCAGCTTGTTTCAATATTTTCATTAATAGGTCAACACTGATTTCCTTTTTGTGGGGATTCGGAATAGTTAGTCTTAAAGCGCCTTTTATCATGTATAAATGTTTTCCCCCACTATATGGTCCTTCGAATCCAAACTTTCTTAACTTTATATAGAAGTTCTCAATGGGAAATAGGTTTCAGCTTGGACATTCAGGCGATGTCTTCCTTTATCTCTTTTATTTCTAAATCCCCGAGTTTTGGAATTGGAAGCCCCTTTTTTATACTAAGAAGTATCCATCCTTCAATAACTTCTTTTAGATTGTTTCTGCACTCTTCAAGAGTTTTACCCGTTGCCCAGACCCCCTTAAGCTCTTCTATTTCTCCGTAATACGATTCTTCATCGTCAATTATTTCATATTTTGCCCTTTCAAGTGCTGCTTGAATATATTCTGTCAGCATTTTAAATTTATTATAGATAAGCTTTTTAAATAAATCAAGAAAATTTTATAAATGAAGAAAAAGAGTACAAGAAAAAGGACCAGGCTATTTTTTCTCACTGCTCATCCATCTTCCTTGGTCTTTCTATAGGTCTTATGGTTAATTCTAATCCAAAAAGGGAAAAAGTAAACAATAAAGGTGAAATCTCACAATATAACATTTTCTATCCCAAAATAGTGTTTAGTGGTTAGAGTATAGCGATTAGTAATTTTT
>CAZWBN010000381.1:0-1541 GCA_964632095.1 uncultured Clostridia bacterium
TTTCTTTTGAATAGCAATGTGGACATCTGCTACCTGAATTGGATCCGGGACATTGGTAACAATAATATCTCCCACAAGTTTTGCATTGATATACTGTAAAATGGCTTCCCCAGCCTGGTTTACGATGACAATTAGGACATTCCTTAAGAGTTGCCATTTTTCTCCTCTTAAAATTCTATTTTGGGAATATAAGTTTTTTGAGGTTCATATTTTTCTCCCATTTCTTCAATTTCTGTTGGCTTTTTAACAGGTTCTTGTGTTGGAGGAGTTACCTCAGGCGGTTTTTCCTCTTTAATCTATGGAACTTCTGGAATTTCTTCTACTACTTCCACTACGCTTTCGTGAATGTATCCAGATACAGTAAATCCATATTCATCGGGTGGTAAGTTAACTCGATACCATTCGCCAAATTTTCCTTCTGATTCTAAAACTGTGCCGAGAGGAACCTTAGAGATAATCTGACTATTTAATGAGGGTTTTAATCTGACATTAGCTTTATCTACTATTACTCGAACTTTTAAATTAGCCGGGAAAGCAATTTCAATTAATAAGAATAAGAAAACAATAAATAAACTCAAAAGAATTCCTTGATGTCTTGCTTTGTTAAATTTCATGTTATCCTCCACTTATTTGGAAATTGGAAAATAGAAATTAGAAATTTTCTCAGAATTTTGGTTTTTCTTCCTAATAAATCTGAAGCTTTATAATCCAATTTGAATTTCACCCTTCATAATAGTAGACCCGAAAAAGGAAAATTTTTTTTCACTTAAGAAAAAATTTTTTGAAAATTTTTATGTTTTGACAGGTCGAGATTGTTTGATAAAATATAATCTATAAAATGATAAAGATGTGAATTTTTAAAAGGAGGAAAATAAGGGAATGAATGAGCGAATAGTTATTGACCCTGAAATACATCATGGTAAACCAGTCATTCGAGGCACCCGAGTTCCTATTACACGCATTTTGGGAGCTCTTGCTGGCGGCATGACTAAAGAAGATATTATGCGTGAATACGAGGTGAGTGAGGAAGACATCATAGCCGTTCTCAATTATGCTGTTGAGTTAATTGAGGAGGAGGAATTTCATCCTATTCCAACCCGAAGATAAGTTATGCGTTTTCTAATTGATTCCGATCTTCCTCGTTCTGTAGGGAATCTATTAAAACGATATGGACATGAGGTAATTGATGCGCGTGATATTGGTCTTAAAGAAGCAAAAGATTTCGAGATTGCTTCTTATGCTAAAAGTGAGGGATTGTGTCTTTTGACTGGAGATTTTGATTTTTCGGATGTTCGAAATTATCCGCCAGCAGAATATAATGGTCTGGTTGTGCTTAAACTCCCAAGAAATGCGACAGTTTCTTTCATTCTTAATTTAATAGAGAGTTTTCTACAGAAGGAAAGAGTTATCTCTCAATTACCTGGTAAATTAGCGATAGTGGAACCAGGCAGAATTAGAGTTCGAAAATAGTAATTTTTTAATCTAAAACTCATATGCCAAATTTTCCTTCGAGGAGATTGACCTCAGTGAATTTTTCCCTG
>CAZWBN010000382.1:0-1536 GCA_964632095.1 uncultured Clostridia bacterium
GTTCTTATAGTTTAACAAAATATTTATTTATTCTTTCTGAAAATTAAGATTTCTTTTATTGAAATCTTTTTCTCGATAAAAAATTTAAGAGGAGGAATAATGAAAAAATTAGGAATTATTTACTTAGCTTTAATTTTTTCTTTATTTTTAAATTGTGAAGAGAAAAGAAGCAGGATAGATTATATAACAGAAGATGGTGTTAAAGTAATTCTAAATTATATAGAGCCATATAAACTCAATGGTAAATTTTCTAATTTTAATCTCAATAAAGTATGGGAAATCGATACTGAGAAAAAAGCTATCTTAGAAACGGGCCTTGTGGGAATATATGATTTTGACATTGACTCAAGGGGAAATGTCTATATAATTAACTCAGAAAGCAATAACAATTTTATCTTTAAATTTGATCCAAAAGGGAATTATCTACTTTCATTCTGTCGAAAGGGCGAGGGTCCTGAGGAAATTACCAATCCTCCCAAAATAAGAATTACTGATAATGATGAAATAACTATTAATAGTGGTATGAAAATATTATTTTTCACACCCGAAGGGAAATTTTTAAAAGAAGTTAAAAGTAAGTATTATTTCTTTGAAGCTTTATATTTAGAAAACGGGAATTTTTTGATCAAAACAGGTTCCTTGCCTGTGGAAAATGAGTCAGGATTAATGGAGCGTAAAGTTATTTTGTATGATTCACATTTTAATGAAATCAAAATTCTTGATAGAATAACACATGAAAATATTCTCGTCAAAAGGGTAAAAGGCACATTTCATAATTTGGTTTGCGAAGTTAATGACAGAAAAATATTTATCGGGAATCAGGAAAGGGGATATGAAATTTTGATTTTTGATTTTAATGGAAATTTGATTAAAAAAATAAGAAAGGAATACCGAAAAATTCCAACATCAAAAGAATATAAGGAGAAATTTATGAATCCTTTTAAGAAAAACCCCCGTATTTTTAATATTATTAAAGATAAAATATACTTTCCCCCTTATCTTCCTCCCTTCCATTATTTTATAACGGATGAAAAAGGTAAAATCTACGTAATGACTTACGAGAAAGAAAAAAATAAAGGGGAATATATGTTTGATATATTTAATGAAAACGGAGCCTTTGTAGGAAGAAAGAGTCTTAAAGATTTTTCATATCCAGAAGGATTAAGAGGAAAATTTAAAAACAATTATTTTTATCGCGTTGAGGAAAAAGAAAATGGATTTGAAAAATTAGTCGCATATAAAGTTATATGGAAATAAAAGAAAGAAATTTCCGATAAAATAAATGAAATTAATGTAGCAGAATAAAATGAGTTAGATCATTTTATATGAATGTTACAAAAATTTTTAAATTAAAGCAACCTCTTAAACCTCACAATTCCAAAGAAAAATCACAAAAGTTGAAAATAAATTCTATTAAATATTTATTTGCTTACCAAAAGGCCATTTGGAAAAAGGCGGTCTTTGCCTCAATTTTCATGATACTCCTCTCACTTTTAGCACTTCCAACTCCATATCTAATGAAATACATAATTGACG
>CAZWBN010000383.1:0-1517 GCA_964632095.1 uncultured Clostridia bacterium
TTTTCTCTTCACCATGATATTAACACCCCCGAGGTGTAAATAAATGAAACTAAAACGTGATTAACACCCCCGAGGTGTCAAAAGCCTTATGCCACGGAGGTTTCTTTTTAAGTAATATTTTCTAATGGCAATTTAGGGTTCCATTCCGGTTAAGATATATTACCCGCCTAAAAAGGATTTTTTAATCTGGTCATTTTGTAAAAGCACTTCGGTTTTATCAGAAAAAGCGATTTCACCGATTTTAAAAACATAAGCTCTATGGGCATATTCAAGTGCCATTCTTGCATTTTGTTCAACTAATAGAATAGTAGTGCCATTTTGGTTAATTTCTTTTATTTTTTCAAAAACTATTTCTACATAGTTAGGAGATAATCCTAAGGAAGGCTCATCCAGCAACAATAATTCTGGTTTAAGCATTAAAGCTCTTCCCATTGCTAACATTTGCTGTTCACCACTTGACAATGTCCCTGCCTTTTGTTTTTGCCTCTCTTTAAGAAATGGAAAGAGAGTAAACACTTTCTCCATAGCTTCTTTAACAGCCTTTTTGTCATTTCTAATAAATCCCCCCATTTCAAGGTTTTCTTTTACAGACATTGAAGGAAAAACTCTTCTTTCTTCAGGCACTAAGCACAATCCCCTTTTAACCAACTCATAAGTGGGCACATTTTTAATAGATTCTCCATTAAAGATTATATCGCCTGTTTTTATTTCTCCATCTGTAGCTTTAAGTAGTCCACATATTGCTTTTAAGGCAGTAGATTTTCCTGCACCATTTGGTCCAATCATAGCCACAATCTCACCTCTTTTAACTTCCAGGGAAATATTATTCAAAGCCTGCACTGTTCCATAATGAACCGTGAGATTCTGCACCCCCAGAATAGTTGTCTGTTGCCTGTTTTCGGTCTTCAGTCTATTTTTTTTCATTTTATCCATTTTCTTCACCGACAACTGGCAACCGATAACCGGCAACCGACAACCGACAACTAAAGAGAAGCAACTGCCTTCCGTCCTAAGTAAGCTTCAATTACTCTTTCATCCTTCATAATTTCCTCTGGAGTTCCTTCAGCAATTTTCTCACCATAATTCATAACAATTACTTTATCCGATATACCCATAACTATTTTCATATCATGTTCAATAAAAAGAATAGTTTTTCCTTCATCTTTTAATCTCTGAAGAAGGTCAAGGATTTTTATTCTCATTTCTGGAAATACACCTGCTGTTGGCTCATCCAAAAGTAGCAATTTAGCTCCAGTAGCCAGAGCTCTGGCTAATTCAAGGAGCTTTCTTTGTCCATGAGACAAATTTTCAGCTAATTCATCTTTTTTATTTATTAATCCAACAAGTTTTAAATAACTTAATGCCTTTTCTCGATTTTCTTTTTCCTCTTTTTTCATGGATTTTGTTTGGAATAATGCGGAAAACAGACTTTCTCCTTTCTTGTATTTTGTAGCCAACATAACATTTTCCAAAACTGTGATTTGAGGAAACAACCTTAAATTTTGAAAAGTCCTTCC
>CAZWBN010000384.1:0-1516 GCA_964632095.1 uncultured Clostridia bacterium
TGCAATCTCCAATGTGAATTCTGTGACACAAAATATGCCTGGGAAGAGGGAGTAGAAATAAAAATAGAAAATATTTTAAATACAGTAAAAGACTTAAAAAAGAAACATAATACAGAATGGGTATGTTTAACCGGTGGTGAACCATTAATTCAAGATATAAGAACTCTCGTGCATCAATTAAAATCAGAAAATTTTAAAATTCAAATTGAAACAAATGGAACAAAATATATTGATATTCCAGTTGACTGGTACTCTCTTTCTCCAAAACCAGAAAAATATTTCTATCAACCAGAATACCGGGAAAAAGCAAAAGAAGTCAAATTAATCGTTATAAGAGATTTAAAATCAGAAAATATTATTAAATTAAGAAAGGAATTCCCTCAAAAAATTCCTTTTTTCCTTCAACCATGTTCAAACCAAAGCTGGAGTTATGCATTAGCACGAAAACTCTTACAAGAATGTCTTGAAAAGGGTTTTACAAATATTAGACTCGGTATCCAACTACATCGAATTTATAAAATTAAGTAGTTTATAATTTCAGAAAAGCCCATTCTTTCGAGTAAGGAACACTACTCATCAAAATTCCTTTTTTCTCAGTAACTAAAAGATTATCACTTGGATTATATCCAAACCCATTTTTCGGGTCATAAAGTCCAGGCTCAACACTGAACATCATTCCCTTTTCCAGAACTGTATAATCTCCAAGAGCAATCCAAGGTGCTTGATGACCTTCCATTCCCATTCCATGGGCGGGACGATGATAAATTAATTTTTCAAGCCCGTGTTTAACCTGATAATCATGAATCTTTTTCGCAATAGAAGAACAGGTTACTCCTGCCCTGGATTCTCTTTCCTGAATATGGACGCATTCTGTCACAACATCCCATACCTTTTCTCTATATTTATCCCATGGAGCAATCTGGTAATAACGATAAAGCTCTCCCCCGTATCCACCAATTCTTACCACTCCTGCCACCTGAAGAGCATCTCCTTTTTCAATTTTTTTATAAAAAAACTGATTGGGATGAGGATATGCTGTTGCAACTCCTGCTCTACAGCTAATTCTCACAGTAATTCCCACTGCTGAATGAGGTCTTCCATCGTGCTTGATGTCTTTCATAATAAGATTCACCCCGTATTCAGTCGCTGCTTGTGCAATTTCATAATCCGTTGCATCTGTCCCTCGTTCCAAAATATAATCCCTTGCAAAGGCATGTATTTTGCTGAAATAATTCATTGCTCTCTGTGTGAGAGCAATCTCCTCCTTCGTTTTTACCATTCTCATTCTAAGGCATATTGAACTAATATTCTTAAATTTAGCTTTTGGAATTATCTTGTTCCACTTTTTCATCTGAGAAGGAGTCATCTCCCAATCAATTGCGATCAGTTTATCTCCGTATCCTCTTTTTTTAATTCCATTAAGTAGCCATTCAAAAATATCAACTGTTTTTCCCTGAACAACTTTTCCTTTATTTGGATATCCCCCTTCCGCATGTAAATAATCAAAATAGTAATC
>CAZWBN010000385.1:0-1510 GCA_964632095.1 uncultured Clostridia bacterium
TTTCTATATTAAGAATATCACCTGGTTTTGCTTCAAATTTATCAATAAAAACTTTTTGAAGGTATCCTATATTTAAATCTTCTTCACAATATGCCTTTATATCTATCTTATGAATTTTCACATCTCTGAATTGGTTATTTACAAGATAATAAATGACTGCTGCAATAAGATTTGAGAACCCTTCAACAGATGTATCTAAATTGCCTGAAAACAAATCTTCGAGGTGGACACTCTTTCCATTATCAAGATATATATCTCCATTAAAAGCAAGGGATAAATTCCCGATTGCTCTCCCTACATCTTTAATTGCATTTTGTAACGCAACATAAATTAGAGTAGGAGTTAAAACTTTATCATTTATAAATTTCAGATGGAAAGTTTTTGAATTTTGTTTTGGACTTTTTATTTCTATATTCAAAGGAATCAAGTAGGGCATCTTACCAATTTCTCCCATTAATCCAGAAAACCTATCTTGAGTGAATTTGCCAACTATTTCTCCTGTATTTGCCAGTTTAAAAGAAGACTCTAAACTTGGAACTACTGCAATAATTTCAGCTTTACTCATTAAATATTCTACTGTTCCAAGGTTAAAAAGAGGATGCCCGAAAGCCAAAACCTGAGAGCCATTTACATAGGTAACAGTCCCTACTCCACTCACCTCAAAATCACCTGTTATAAGTTGAACAGCCACTGGCTCTCCCTCTTTAAGTCTTATATCTTCAAGAGAAAATTTTAGAATAGATGGTTTTTTTTGAACGCTTCCCCCAATTACAGGTTCTAAACCAAGATTTTGAAAAAACCCTTTATATTTCTCAACTATCTGAGGTGAGAAACCACTGAAAACAAGAGGAATAACCGCAGGGGTTATTGTATTGCTACTATAAAAATTGTTCACCTTTTTAAAAAATAAATTATTAATTACTTCTTTAAAATGCCCGGAAGTTATCATATTTTGCAAAGGAAAATAACTTCCAGAAGAGCTCTTTGCCGTCTGTTTTTTTGAGATATCTATCATTTCTTCAATCGGAGTTATTCCTGCTACTGCCTCCTTAGAAAAAGGAAAATGGTAAGCAATTGCACCAATAATTTTTCCGTCAATGTAAACAGGACTACCACTCATTCCAGCTATAACGCCTGTTTTTTCAAAAAAGGGTCCTTTTATTTTCCCGAGAATTAAGTTCTTATCGGGCGCAAAATTTCGGAGAATTCCAATTATCTCTATCTCGAACTCCTCAATTTTATCGCCTTTGAGAACCGTCTTCCCCTTGCCAATCATTCCGGGTTTAATATCATTCAAACTCATTATCTGGGAAACAGCTCCAAGGGGTATATGACATATGAATAATAATAAAAGGAAAAAAGGGGCTAAATTTTTTTTCATTTTATTTCCTTCTCGATTTTTAAGGATAGCTTAAATTCCAATCACTGTCAAGGAACCGCGTTAGACCATAAAAAATGTCACCGAAATGAACTGGTTAGATCAAAATAAAATGTCACCGAAAGTGATAAA
>CAZWBN010000386.1:0-1500 GCA_964632095.1 uncultured Clostridia bacterium
AAAAGAGAGCCACCTTTAGTGAATTTAGTTGATGGAAATGAACCTGAGATAAAAGCTACAGCTATTATTGAGCTTTATGGACATGATTTGGCTAACAATAAAGTCAAAGCTACAGGTTATTTGCAGGTATTTTTCAATAACTATTTGAATGAATAGTAGGGGGTTGGAAATGCAAAATAAATTAATAAAATATATTTTAATTCTTCTCTTTTCTTTCTCTTTACTTTTCCTTTTTAATTGTAAAAGAAAAGGGGTAGAAGAACCTTTACCTACTGGTCCTTCAACCACTGCAAAAATTTTAACTGTAACTGCAAATCCAAATACTCTTTTAGCAGGAAATAGTCGAGAAATCTCCATAATTACTGTAACATTCAAATATTATGATGGAACTCCAATACCTGATAAGAAGTTAATCTTTGAAATATGTAATGAAACAGGAATGAAGGTTAATGTAGGATATTTTGCAAATAAGAAAAACACTATCACTAAGTTCACAAATGAGGAAGGAAAGGCTCAACTTAAATATTATGGTCCTTTAGTATCAGAAGTTAATCGCCACATTACAATTTACATTTGGGTTTTTGTGGAAAAAGAAGGTGAAGAATTTATATGGGATAGAGTGCCAATTTTTATTGTTCCAATACATTATTGAAAATAAAAATGGAAGGTAATAAATTCCCTCTAAAAGAAGGAAAAGATTTCCTAAAATTAGCGGAAAAATATTTCTCTTATGGAGAGATAGAAAAAGCTATAGAAGTTTGTGACAGAGGGGAAAAACTTCATCCCAATTATTTATCCCTAAGATTTTTTAAAGGAAAATTACTTTATTATTTAAAGCGTTACGATGAGGCAAAAGAAATTATAGAGACAATCTTAAAAGAAAAACCTGATTATGTCCCTGGATATAAAATACTTGGGGACATTCTCACCCATGAACAAAAATGGGAAGAGGCGAAAGCGAATTTTCAAAAAGCCCTTTTTTTAGATACCTGGGATGAAACTATTGAACAAAGATTAGAATCCATTGAAAAAATAAAAAAAGAAAAAGGATTGAAAAATGGTGATATTTTTCTAACACCATCAATGGCTGAATTATATGTAAAACAAGGTCATGTGTTAGAAGCTGTAGAAATTTACAGAAAATTATATAATGCAAGGAAAAATAAAAAATATTTGGAAAGAATTAAAGAATTAGAAAATTCAGAGCTTTATAGAAAGAATATTATGGAAAATCAACTTCTTATATTAAATTCCTGGCTAAAGGCAATCAATAATCTAAGAAGAAGCGGTGAAAGCAAATAAGATATTAATAGTTGATGACGAAGAAGGAATAAGAAATCTTCTCTCTGATTTTTTAAGTTCAAGAGGATATAACTGCACTACTGCCCCATCTGCTGAGAAAGCAATGAAAATCCTCCAATCAGAAAACGACTATTCTCTTGTTCTATCAGATATAAAAATGCCTACAAAATCCGGTTTAGAACTTTTAAAAGAAATAAA